>NZ_JAVFVX010000152.1:0-13750 GCF_033441795.1 Streptomyces sp. ADMS
CTGCCAGCACCACCAAGCCGCTGTCAGCCTTCAACCGCCAATAGGCAACAGGGTCGGTGGCCTCGTCAAAGAGCTCTGCCTGCTTGGCGGTGGCGACCTGGCCGGGGGTCAGGACGTTGACGCGGATCCGGCGGTCCTTGAGTTCGTTGAGCCAGATGCGGGCCCATGCCTGCTGGACAGCCTTGCTGCCGGCGTAGACGCTCCAGCCGGGGAAGGCACCGAGGGAGGCGTTGGAGCCGGTCATGAGGATGGAGCCGCCGTCGTTGAAGAGCGGGAGGGCCTTCTGGACGGTGAACAGGGTGCCGCGGGCGTTGAGCCCGAACCAGGTGTCGAACTGGGCCTCGGTGATCTCGCCGAGCGGGGCGGGCTCGCCACCGCCGGCGCTGGCCCATAGCACGTCGAGGCTTCCCTTTTCCCGCTTGACGGTGTCGTACAGGCGGTCCAGGTCATCCAGGTTGGCGGCGTCGCCCTGGACGCCAGTGGCGTTGCGGCCGATCTGCTTCACGGCCTCGTCCAGGGCGTCCTGGCGGCGGCCGGTGATGAAGACGTGCGCTCCCTCGTCGACGAACAGCTTCGCACCGGCCAGCGCCATGCCGGTGGTGCCGCCGGTGATGACTGCGACCTTGCCGTCGAGCTTTCCCATGGTCATTCCCTTGGGTCGGTGGTGCCGTGTGTGCCTGGGGCGACGGTGTTAAGTACACCGCCTTGTGTGCTTAACGTACGGGGCAAGTGGCCGGGATGCAAACTATGTACACCGGTCGTTACCCGGCTGCGGTACGCTGGGCCCATGACAGAGTTGGAGAAGGGCCCCACGGGCCGCCGCCGCGGCCGGGGCGCTCGCGAGCGCATCATCAGCGCGGCCCAGCAACTGTTCCGCGAGCAGGGCATCAACCGCACCGGCATGGACCAGCTCTGCGCGGCGGCCGAGGTGTCCAAGCGAACGGCCTACCAGCACTTCACCGGCAAGGACGAACTCGTCGCCGAGTACCTGCGCCGGTTCGACCCCGCCGTTCTGTCCGGTGTGTTCGACCGCACCGACCTCACGCCCCGCGAACGGCTCCTCGCCGCCTTCGACATCCCCCCCACCACCCCCCTGTGCCCCTACATCGCCGCCGCCGTCGAACTCCACGACCCTCAGCACCCCGCGTCCCAGTACGCGCGCGACTACAAGAAGGCCGTCGCCGCGCGGCTCGCCGACACTGCCCGCGAAGCCGGCGCCGCCGACCCTGAACGGCTCGGCGAGCAGCTCGCGCTGCTCATCGACGGCGCCGCGGCCCGCACCCGGGTCCTCGACGCCGACGCTTTCCCCGCCGCCGCCGCCATCGCCGCCGTCCTCATCGACACCGCCATCCCCGCCACAGCCAGCGATGACCGGCGACGGGAGGAAGCGTCGAGCTAACGTGGCACTGCGCAGCCGCACTCTAGGGATCGCGATTTCGTGAGCACTGGTTCCTGCGGCGATGGTCTTTTCCGCACGTGATGAGCACTGCTCGTGGGCGCGGATCATGAGCAGAACGTCCCAGCGGGCTGCAATTGATGGTCGCTCTGCGTGACTCCTGCTGTCTTCGGCCTTCCGCCGGCAGGGCAACAAGATTGCGCGGGTGGTGCGTTGTGAATGAGGTCTCCGTTGGTGTCATTGGGGCGGGTGGTGCACCAAGAATCGGGCCAAATCCCCGGTTTCGGTAACCGGGGACCCGCAGCTACATATGGGAACGCGTGCGTCAGTGACGGCCCTGCGATAGGACGGTCCAGTCCGGCCTCGCGCCAGGTCTCGGTGTTGAGGGTGCTGCGGCCGTCGAGGACCTTCGGGCTCGCTGCGCGGGAGAGGCGAACCGGCACTCGGCGGACCGGCGGAAGAGGCTGGGCGGGGGTATCTGCGGCGACATCGGATCACAGAGCTGTGGGCGAACGGACGATCATGGATAGACGACCATTTCGAGGACTCTGCCTACATGTTCAGCACCCTGCGGGATGGCCGTGTCATTCATTGCGTACTCGTATGCGGCCCAGAGACCAAGCGCGAAGTCGTGGTAACTCGTTGTGTGCCATTCCGCTGCCGTATGCGCGTGGGGAAACGCCTCCTCCGCTGTCCGGCCGTGGCGGTCGAGGAGGACCCATAGAGCTTCGGCCGGGTCAGGCAGGTGGGCACTACTTTCACCGTTCTTCAGCGACCTGATCCACCCATCAGGAGTGCTCCGATAAAAGTCGATCTGCGGCATTCCGGCAGCCCACCGGCCGTGCCGAAGCCCGGTGTGCCAGTGCGACTCGCAACCCCGGCACGCCTCGGGCGTGTGCAAACCTGGGGTGTACTTGGGGATGGTCAGCGACTGGGCCACGGCGTCGCTGAAACGCCTGCGGCCTTGAAAGGTTCCGTAGGAAGTGACGTTGCTGTACGCGTCACGCTTGTGCTCGAACACGGCCAGGACCCGGTTGTCGGCGTTCAAGATGCCGAAGTCGGGCCCTGGGTTCGCGTTCGGGGTCCAGATCCACAGTTCTTGACCGCTGACGACTCGGTCCCGCTGAACTGGTTCCACTCCGGCCAGCAGGGCGCTATGAACGAGCCAAGCGGTGTAGGAGCCAACATGCTCGAAGAGTCCGAAGATGCCGTCTGTGGCGTCGCGCTCGCTGAACTCACCTGCTCGCGGGATCAGTCCGTGGTTGCGCATCCGCGCTATCAGATCGTCCCCTGCCATGCCATCGCCCCCGTGCTCTGTGTCCACTGGTCGCTGAACTCTCAGTCAGGGTATGGCTCTTCGCCGCATGCCGACCGGCTCACCTCTCCCGATGCGGCTCGCGTAGCTCGTCCAGCAGGGCGATCAGGAGCTTCGCCTCCTTGATGAGGGGTTGGCCGCGGGGTGTCAGCCTGACCGGCCGTTTGCGGTGGTTGAACACGTCGAACCCGGCGCCGTCCTCCACCAGGCGAAGGTGCGCGTTGAACGTCGTCCGGGGGATGCCGAGGGTGAGGGCTGCCGAGCGGCGCGTGGGGTATCCCGGCACCAGCACCGCGCTTCGCAAGGCGGTCAGACTGTTCTGGCGGATGCTGATGCGGCGTATGGCCGGCGAGAGCTCCACCGGCAGATCAGCGAACGGATTCGAGTGGACGCGTGGCGGAGGGACGTGGCCGCGGAGAGGATGACGAGGGATCTCCCATGCGTCGAGGAGGTTGGTGATGCTGTTGCCGCCGGTGTTGAGCTCCCGTCCGATGTCCGCGGCCGTGCGCCCCTTGACGTGGTACTCGGTCCTGAGCCAGGTCCGGTCGACGGACCGGGCGAGTTCACCGGCGGCGCGACGCGGCCGAATCGGGATTCCGGCCTCTCTCAAGGAGTAGCGGACGATGCCCGCGCTGCATCCGGCGAGCTCGGCGATGTCCTTCTGCTGCATCCCCTGGTGTTCGTAGAGGTGGCGCAGACGATCGGGCGCAAGGTCACCTTTCCGAGGAGTGGGGTGACCTGGCCCTCGGGGTTTGGGTGGCCTCGGGGCGCTGATCCCTCGGCTCTCCAGCAGCAGCCGCAGTTGGTGCATGGTCAGGCCGAGATTCTTGGCCACGTCGCTGGCGGGCGGTCCTGGGGCCAGGAGCGTGGTCAGCCGGTCCGCGGCGACGTTCAGCGGGGCGACGGGCAGCACGATGCCGTCGAGCCAGTCGTCGGGCGGCTCCCACCACACCGGTTCGTTGATTCCGTGGGCGGCGAGGATGGCACCCGCCTGATCGGCAAAGAAGGCACGGAGATCGGGATGCAGCCGGTAAGCGAAGCGGTGAGCCCAGGCAGGCGGGTGGTTGCTCCGGTAGGGCTCGTCTCCCAGCAGCAGGCGGCGCAGTTGCCAGCGGGCCCGCTCCTGATGGACCGGTGTGAACTGGCGGCTGCCGAAGCTGCGGCAGATCTCGCGGTGCCGCCTCTCGTCGAGGCCCAACTCTGCGCTCTCGTCGGCGAACAGGGCACGCCTTCGGGCGTAGTCGATCGGGACGGTGTGCATGTCGACGACGTGCGCGAAGTGCGCCAGGGTGCTGGCGATGTGGTCCGCGTCCACGAAGGCCAGCAGTGCCTCCTGTTGGCTGCGGAAGTGCCTGTTGCCCATGAGCCGACTGGCCTCCCCGTGCCCGACCGGGCCTCCGGGGATCAGCATCAGGTTCACGCAGGCGCGACGCATGCCGCCGATCCGCGGCTGGTGCGCGGCCTTGGCCGGCAGCAGCCGCAGCATCCAGGACGGCCAGAGCATCCCGGGCAGCTTCGCCGCCCGCTGGCTCACCTCATCTTCGGAGAGCGAGGGAGCCGCAGCATCGGGGGTCGCCGTTCTGTAGCGCAGCCGGGCCTTGAGGGTGAGCTGCCCGTCCGAGGCTCTGAGGATCCGCGAGGTCACGCGCGGTCCGGCTGGCCTCCAGTTCCCCAGGTCCGAGGTGGGGTGGTCACGAGGGACGCCGATCGGCTGCCCGTGGCCACGGTGAAGCCACGCGAACAGGTCGTCGCAGGCCGGGTGTTCAAGGTCCGTCGCGATGGCGGCCAGGGCCGTGCCGACGGCGATGTTGTGCGTGTCGTGCACTTCATGCGTGGCGGCGACCCGGGGTGTGGTCCCGCCGCACTCTTCGAGGACCTCGCGGACCCCCGGTGGCGCCAACTCGAGCTGCGTGTGGATGCCGCGCAAGGCGCGGCGGCCGAGGAACGACAGCTCGCCGGCGCGCTGGCGTGACGCGGCGCCGTGGTGGTCGGCGATCACGGAGGTGTCCACCGCGTGCTGGGTCGCGAGGACGGCCCCGTCCTTGGGCAGGCGGACCGCCGGCGCCTGGGCAAGGGGGAAGTCGCAGCGGACGTCCTGGCCCCGCAGAATGATCCAAGACCGGCAGGTTTCCGGTCGCGGCACGGCGCGGTGCCGGCCGCGGGTAGCGACGGGCGGAGCGTTCCCGCACTGGGGGCACTGGTCGAGCATTATCAGTTCGTGCCAGGTGCAGGCGAAAGTCCAGCCGAGGCGCCAGCGCAGTTGCCACCGCGCCGGCTCCTCCTCCAAGCAGGCTGGACAGTACCGGGACGTGTTGCCGTAGTGCCGCCAGTTGGGCGGACACCGCAGACGCCGTGATACCGGGTCGATGCGGACGAGGGAGCCGTCGTATGGCTCCAGGGTCATCGCGGTCAGCTGCTCGCCCCCGATCCCTGTGCGGCGCTGGAGCACGTCGCGTTCGTCCTCGGTCAGGCGCCGCACCATCTTGCCCAGCGTGCCCATCTTGCGCGCGGACACATGGGGCAGGCCGAGATAGTCGACGAAGTCCAAGGTGTTGATCCGGAGCCGTTGGGCGTACCGCTCCAGCCAGCTGTCCAGGGCCTCCCCCGAGGCGGGCAGCACCCCAATGGGGATGCGCTCGTCGGTCCAGCCGGTCATGCGGACTTCCTCTGCTGTCGTGGGTCCAGGGTGAGCCGCGTGGTCTTGAGGCCGGCCTTGATCTCAGCTTCCAGTTCCTTGCGGGCCTCCTCGGCCGCGGCATCGTTCTTGACCTGGTTCATCAGCTCCTCGTCCAGGCGCTCGTGGCCACCCCGGATCGCGCGCAGGCAGCCTCGGTTGATGAGCGACATGAGGGACGCGAAGTGCCCGGTGGAGCGGGCGAAAAGGTAGTCCGAGAGGTGTTCGGCGAGCATGCCGGGGTACTTCTCGGCCAGGACGAGCTTCTTCTCAATTGTCTTGAGCAGCTGGTTCCACTGGAGGCGGCCCTCGTCGTCATTGATCTGGAAGGGCGGCAGCGTCAGCGCCGTGGTGCGGCGCCCGAACTGGGCAAGCGGGCTCTCCCTCGGCGAGAAGCCTTCATGGAGGATGCCGCGTTCCTGGACGCCGACGCCGACGTAGATCAGGGTGACGGGGAAGACGTTGGAGAGGTACTTGAGCTGGTTGGCCATGCGGATCGAGTTGGACTTGTTGCCGGCCAGGAAGTGGATGTCGTCGATGATCATGGCGACGGTCTTCATCGACAAGACCGCGTCCACGGCCCGCTCGGCCAGGGTGTCGGCATCCCCCTTGACGGGCAGCCCGTAGAACCGGCAGATGGCCGCGTTCAAGCCGCGGATCTGTGTGTTGCCGCTCAGCGCGATGTAGATGATCGGCACTCGGCGGGCGCCTGCCGGGGTGGTGTCTCCGCGCAGGTTGACCTGCCGTTTGAACAGGTCGCAGCCGTATGCGCGGACCGCCGTGCTCTTGCCGAGCCCTGGGTGGGCGTCCACCAGGGCGGCCGGTTTGGTCTTGTTGCCGTCCTGCCGGTTCGACTCGACGATCTCGCGCAAGTCCGCGTGAAGTGCCAACAGTTGAGGAGTGTCGATGGGGCCGATATTGGCGTGCCAGACCTCCCGGTTGTCGTTGTGCACCGAGCGCGCCCTCGGTGAAAGGCCCGCGAGCTGGGCCCGGCTCAAGTGCTCGGGCCGGATCCGGTCCGGGCCGTAGACCTCCTGCAGCCAGCCGGGCAGCCGGGTCGGGCTGTACTGACGGTCGTCCCCCTCGAACGGCTTGGCGTCCTCGGCTCCGCCCTCCGTGCTCAACGGCTCTCCCAGACGTCGGCGTAGTAGTCGTCCTCGTCGATCACGACGGCGTTCTCCTCACCCGGGAAGGCCGCTGCCAGCTCGTCGTCCTCGTCATCGTCCCCGCCCGGGACCTCGTCCGCGCCGTCCACGACTCGCAGGTCCGGACCTTCCGCACCGTCCAGATCAGTCCCGCCAGGGCCTCCGGTGGCGGCCAGCCGCCGAAGCGATGGGAGGGAGGCGACGACGTCCGTCTCGGCGGGCGCCTCGTCGGCGCCGACCATGCGCAGCCGCTCCTGCGACAGCCGCACCGCCATACGCCGCTCGGTACGATCTCGCGTCAGCCCCGCACCCCAGCGCTCCAGCAGCTCGACCAGGGCGCGCTTGGTGTCCGGGAACCGGTCCTTCTGCCGGGCGAGCCGACGGGCGTACCCCAGCGCCTCCCGGCTCACCGGAGTGCCCAAAGCAGCGGCGTGTTCCCAGGTCAGGACGTGCCATTCCCGCGTCGTCGGATCCTGGAAGTACGCCTTGGTGACGTCGCCGGAGTCGATGGCGATCGGCCACTTCCCCGCGTCCACCCCCCGGAAAGGACTGGGCTGGTTGCGGTAGTCGTCGAGTCCGTCGCCGTTGTAACGCAGGCCGTCGATGTCCACGCCGTAGTGGTGGATCGGGACGCGGAACTCCTCGAGGAAGTCCAGGGCGAGATGGGGACGCAGCGGAATCCGCAGCGGGCCGGCGCGGGTGACGCCGTGCTCGAACATCTCCAGCGGGCTCAGCTTCAGTCCCGGCACCTCCGGGATACACAGCCCGCGGTGGCGCCGCCGGTGATACACCGTGGTAATCCAGTCCCGGATGATCGCTTCGAGCTCGTCGAGGAAGAAGTACGCCTCGTCCTCGACCTTCTCGCCGCGGCTGTGCACGTCGGAGCCCTTGTAGCCGGGCAGCGCGGCCAATAGGCCCTGATTCAGGGTCCGGAACCAGCGCTCGACCGGCTTGTCGGTCGGGGTCTTGGGCCGGGCGGGCTGCAGCGAGATCCGCAGCTTCGCGCAGACGCTCTTGATGTGGTTCGACAGATAGACCTTGCCATGGTCGAAGATGATCGTTTCCGTGGCGACCGTCGGCAGCAACGGCTGACCATCCCGGTCCACCAGCTTCTCCGCGTCGACCACCACGGTGGAGGGCACCCCGGCATACGGCAGCGGCTCCCCGCTGCCGTCGCGGACCTCGCGCGGACGCACTGTCTCGTACAACACCCCAGCAACGTCCACGGACTTCGTCGACACCGGCGTCAGCCGCAGGCCCACGATGCACCTGCTGTACAGGTCCATGGCGACGGTGAGTTCGCACCGGACCCACCGGCAGGTCAGCGGCTCCATCGCGAAGACGTCCAGGCTGTTGGTGTCCAGGACCACGTACTCGCCGGGTCGCGTGGCGCGCAGCCTGCCGTACGTGCCCTGCGGGGCGTCCGCGATCGACCGCTTGCCCTTGGTGCTGCCCTCGAACGCGTTGGTGCCCTTGGACAGTTGCCGCAGCAGCTCATAGCCCATCGTGCTCGCCGGCAGCGGCACCGTGCCTTCCCCGTGCTCCTTGACCAGCCGCTCCTCGATCTCGGTGAGGATCAGCCCCCGCACCGGACGGCTCGCCTTGACATGCGCCTTCAAGACCTCCTCGGCCATGTCCACCCAGCGGTGATCCGCCCGCTCCACCACGCTGCGTACGGGACGATCGATGACAAGCCCGGCCGGGCCGGCCTTCTTGAACGCCGCGGTCCACCGGCGGATCGTGGTGACCCCGACGCCCAGCTCAGCGGCCTTGACGGCATAGCGGTGCAGCAGCGGCATTCCCGGCGCGAAGTCCGCATGTGGCTCCCCGTCCAGCGCCAAGGTTGCGTCGCCGAGCCGGTATCCGGTCAGGACCTCCTGGAGGTGCTGGACCTTCGCGGTCAGCTCGTCGTCCTCCTCACGAGCCAGGCCACTCAGCAGCACGGCGGAAGCCGTCGACTCCTCCGGGGCCGGCGCCAGGATTTCGGTCGTGGGATGGGCGAGCAATACAGAGATGTCGATCTGCCGCAGCTTCGGCGGCCCGACCACCGCGGACTGGCGCAGGAGAATACGCCGTCCTTCGATCTCCGCGACGGTGAACTGCTCACCGTCGAAGGCGATCGGCAGCCCCGTCCGCAGCGTCGTCGTCCACTGATTCATCCGTGCCTCCGCAGTACGCATTCGCCTGACAGCGACTGGGCTGAGAGGTCGGTGGTCAGCCGCCCCGACCACAGCAGGGCCATCAGCGCCGGACGGGCTTCTTCGGGCTCGCGGTCCCCGGCCAGGCGTCGCTCGGCGAGCGCCAACTCCTCGCCGTCGACGACCTCCTGCCAAGCGCGTTCGACTTCGTCGACGGGTACGACGTCGGGGTGCCGATAGGCGGCGAGGAACCTGATGTTCTCCAGCAAGGTCGGCTCGGCGCCCGACCAGATCTCGTACTCCCAGCCATGCCGCTCGATCAGGGCTCCCGGCCAGGCCAGGGCCTGCGCGACCTTGGGGTCCTGCAGGCGCGAGGCCGGTTTGACGTTGACGACGCGCACCGTCCCCGAGCTCATCACCAGGAGGAAGTCCGGAACGTGGCTGCGTACCTTGCCGTCGATCCGCGCCACCATGCGCAGGGGCTGGGCGTAGATGCCGCACACCGACGGATCGAAGTCGGCGAGCAGCAGACGGGCCAGCTCCAGACGGCTCTCGTAGACGACCTGGCCGCCCGTTGTCGCCGAGGCGTAGTCGCCCGAGTAGTGCGCCATCCCGTGTACCGAACGAACCCGGCGCCACGGCTCCGACTCGTCGAAGTCCCTCAACCGCAGCAGGTTGAAGGGGACTTCGCGAGTCGACCCGTCGCTGTACCGAATCGACGCTGTCGGGGCCTTGTTCTTGCTACGGCCCCTCCTCGGGCGCTGCGTGGTCATACTGAAACGGTGCGAACTGGACGCACCATCCAAACCGGAAGATCGTTAACGGCCGAAAACTGACAACTACTGAACGTCACCGCTGCCCATGATCACGCGGAAATGTCCAAGCGGTGTCCATGATCACGCGGAAGTGTCCACGGAACCGCGGAACCTAGACGCACGTCTCCTTGCGCAGCGACTCCAAGTGTTTGCCGTGATTCCAGGCGAACCGGCGAGCCTGCAGCTCCATCGCCGGATACTCAGGCTGAGCCGTCATCTGCTCCGAGTGCTTGCGGTAGTGGTAGACCACGGTCGGCAGCAGGGCACCGCGGGCAGCACCGGTGACGCCGACGAAGTAGGCGTAGTCCTCCCCCTGAGGCAGAGCAGCATAGCCACCGCTCGCGCGCACAATCGCGGTGCGAGCCAGGAGCGTTGTCGGTCCGATGGGAATGGTCGAATCCGGGGACGCCCAGTACCGCCAGACATCACCAGGCGCATGAAAGCCCGGAGGAGTTGAGCAGCGCCATGGTGTGATCGAGCGGTCCGGGTGAAGGTCTGCCGACCAGCCTGCACACCAGCCCAAATCGTGTCTCTGCGCATAGCGTAGGCGCACGGACAACGACTGCGCGGGCAGTACGTCGTCATCGTCTGACGTGGTGAGCCAGTCCGCACTCACCTCATTCACGGCGAAGTTGCGCGCGGCGCCAGCCCCTACCGGCTTCGGAAGCGCGACGACCTTCACCCGGGCGTCCGCGCGCAGGACTTTGGGCACGCCCTCCTCGGACACGCCGTCGAGGGCCAAAACCCATTCCCAGCCCAGGTCCTGCTCGCGCAGGCTCGCATACAGCTCCAGCAGGTACGCGATCCGGTCCGGGCGCAGCCGCGTGGGCGTGACGACGGCAACCTCAGCCTCAGGCGTGGAATGCACAGGAGAACTACCTTTCAACGCCTCGGTGATCGATGAGGCGTTCAACAACTGGCTCGCCGCGACACCCGATTGAGTGGACCAAGGCCCGGTCGGAAGCGCCGTCACGTACATGTCCGGTACGTTCAATACCAGGTCACCGGCCACCGAGCGCCTCCGTCGGCCGGAAAACGTCCGGTTCGACCTCTCTGTGGCAGTGCCCGACGCCGCCCGGCCGGCACGCGGCCGGAGACGTGTGGACCTACTGGACAAGGCCCGAGGACACCATCCCGATCGGGCCGACCACGATCCTCGCGCGCACCGATCTCGTACGCGCATCCCCGATGGGCGGGCTCATCCAGGGCGAGGACTACATGACAGCGATCGGCGTCACCTGCCTCGCGCCGGGCATCCTGCTGCCCGTCCCGGTCTACCGCTACCGCAAACACCCAGGTCAGATGACCCGCCAGGACGGCTATGACGTTCTGGAGCCGGGGGCTCGGCGGCATGCGTGGAACTACGGACGCAGCCTGCGAGCCATCCTCTCCGGCCGGGAAACGAGCGATGCGGCCGGGGTGGTCTGATGTCTTCCTCCGTCACCCCGGCCACGCTCGACTACCTCGCCCAGCGTCTGGACGAGCTGGCCGCACAGTTGCCCAGCAGCCCGGACGCTGTCGACCTGGTCACGCTTGCCGACGACATTGGCACGCTGGGCCATCACCTGCAGCACGCCATCGAACGCGCGCAGGAACGGTTCACCGCGCCGGAGACGGTCTATCCGCCCGAACGCGTCGCCCTGGTCCGGCTCGCCAGGGCCGCCGCCGGTATCGCGCGAGCTCTGGACACGCTCGCCGAGGCCCTGACCTACGCCACGACCGGCTTCCAGCGCGAGGCCGTGGAGGACCTCGCCCACTCACCTCTGCGCAACGACCCCGAGGTTCTACGGATCATGACGGCCGAGAAATACGTCGCGGCCCGCGCCCGCCTGCGCCACACCGCCGCTGCCCTGCGCACGGCATCCACACCGGCTGGGTCATCCACGCCTCGAACGACCGGGCTACGGACCCAGCCTGCTGCTGGCCCGCAGCCACGGCAGCCGAACCGCCACTGAGCCTGTCGAAGGACCCCCGAGATGCTCCCGAACCCTCCTGCCGAGATCCGGCTTGCCTACAGCCGTGCCGCCGGTCTGGTCGCCATCGCCCACGGCGAGCAGTACCGGTGGGCCAACACCGCCTTGGAACAGGCCGGATTCACCAAACGGGACGACGGAAGCTACAGCACGCCCGGCCCCGACGTCCGCGCTGCCGCCGCGAAGCTGCTGCCCCTCGCCCAGCGCCACCACGCCACCGTGGGCGTCAGCCCCCGTCCGTTCCTCGGCGACATCGCCGACCGAATCGCAGCCCGGCTGCCCGGGACGTGGACCGCGCAGGTCGAGATCTACGCCCATCCCGTCTGGCAGGGCGATCTGCTGCCCTGGTTGTGGGACGGCGGTGAACTCGTTCGGGCCGTGGAGGACCAGCGGGTGCCATACGCGGCGACGCTCACCAGTGACACCGGCGTCGAACTGCTGCTCGCGGAACGGGGCGAGGATCCCCAACTCGGCTATCTGGTCGGGGCGCTCGCCTCCCCCAGGAGTTCGACGACAGCTACGACACCCCCTACGCACCGACCAGCATCGTGCTCCCCTCCCAGCCGGACGTGGCGGTCGAGGCCATCACGGATGCGTTCCTGCCTGCCTACCACCGGGCCCTGCACGCACGGCGTCTGGACGCCGTGATCACGGCACTTGACGAACTGCGCGCCGCGTACGACGAGGTGACGGCGATCTGGGTATCCGGCCGCTCCAGCGACGGCACCCTCCTCGACTGCCACGGACTGAGGGAGGCGAACAGGACCTTCGCCGAGCGCGCCTGGCGCACCTTCCAGCCTGTCCTCACCCACGCCCCCGGCCTGTTGAAACAGTGCGGTGTCACGGTCACCGGACGTTCCGCCGACGCCGACATCGTGGCCCAGCTGAGCGAGACACTTGCCGCCAGCCAGGCAGCACTCGACGCCTGGCGGCTCCGACACCACCCCGGCTCGGCCCAGCCCTGGCGCCTGGTGCCGCCGGCCGAAGTACGCACCCGGCTCGGCCTGCAGGCGGTGCCCGCCATCGAGACCTGGCTCGCCGGGCGCGGCGCGTTCGTGCGCATCGCGCGCTCGGCCGAGCCCAGCGGCCCCGCCCGGCCGCCCGTCGGCGGGAGCGTTCCCTGCGCCCAGCCCGCCGTGCCACGCCCCTCACATCCACCAGCCCCTCGCCGCTGACCAGCAGAAAGGATCCCTCTCTGTCCGACCACTTCCGCTTCCGCCACCATCCCGAACACGGGTTCGTCGCCACCGCCGCTCCGAGCTTCACGCCCCACCTGGCCGAATGGTTCCTCGTCCGCGAGCAGTTCGAGCCCGTCCCCTTCTCGCCGGGCCTGTACCGGCTCACCGAGCCCAACCGCGACGGGCTGCGCCGCACCCGCCAAGCCGTCCACGACCTGCGCAACCTCGGCTACCGCGTGCGGGACGACAGCGCACTCGATCCCGCCCACGCATCAGCTCCACCCCGGCCGACGGCCAGCAACGACCTGGCCGAACGGCGCTCCCGCATCGCACGGGCCGCCGCCGTACGCCCCTCCCGGATCACAGCCCTGGCCAACGCCGCACCGTCGGCGCCGCCTGCCGCCGCCGATAAAGCCCCGGCTGCCGGTCAAGGACGGAGCCGGTGAACCTGACCAGCGAGCCGATCCGCATCACCCGCGGCGAAGGCGGCGAGGTCGAAGTCGAAGGACCGTACGACGAGTTCGCCGCACGCATCCTGGCCCACGCCGGATTCATGACCTTTCCGACGCTGCGCGGGCAGTGGGTCCGGCTGCCCTTCGACCTCGGCCGCGCCTGGGAGAACGAACACGCCAGCTGGGCGGCCGACATGCTCACCGCCGCCCGCTACCACGTCGACCTCGACCCGGACCTGCGACCCGGCCCGCCCGACGAATCCACGCCGCCGACGACCCGCCGTACGAAGGCCGCGATGACCGCCCAGCCCGCACCGCCCGGTAGCGCCCGGCGCCCTCGCCGCTGATCCCGTGAATGGAAACACCTCTCCCCAATTGACCACGATTGATCATGCGGTCGGCCAGGCCCCGGCCGCCGCCTCGACTTCCTATCGCGCTGTGCTGGGCAGCCGGCATGTCGCCCGGCTGCTCGGCGGCACTCTCATCGGACGCATGCCCAACGGCATGGCGCCCGTGGCCATCGTGCTCCTGATCACCTCCCAAGGTGCCTCCCTTGCCTCCGCCGGACTGCTGAGCGCCCTGTACGGGCTGGCTGGCGCACTCTCCCAGGACCCTGTTGCCCATTCGGCTACGCGGCGAGGCTGAGTTCGAGTCGGGCGAGGTG
>NZ_JAVFVX010000153.1:0-13522 GCF_033441795.1 Streptomyces sp. ADMS
CCGCTCCAACTTCGGCCAGTAGTCCACCAGCGCGTCGCCGCACAGGTCGTACGACTTCTTCAGCTTCTTCAGGTTCTTCGGCACGTCCGAGAACTCGTCCTGGAACGCATCGGCGGTCTTCCCCGCCCACTCCAGGCGTCTCGTTCTCCTGCGCCATCCCCTTGATCAACCGCAACGCATCCGCGACATCGTCGGCGAAGTCATGCAGTGTACGGGCCAGTTGGCGGACTCGGTGCGGATCACCGGGCGTCGGGTCCTTGTCCAGGTCCAGCACATGCCAGTCCGCCGGCCGATACCCCGCCATCCCACATCCCCCGTCACATACGCGCCACCAACAACCGTGTGCACACGTGAACTTACAAGGAACGCCCGTTCGACGGGAAGGCGGTCAGCCGCTGAACCGGAACGTCGAAGTAACCGCGTCGAAGATGTCGAAGAACGACTCCGCCAGATCCAGCACCTGACTGCTCCCCGCCACCAGCGCCACCTTGCCCTCCTGGCCCGGCACCGGGATGAACGTCTGCATCAGCACAGCGCGGATGGTGCGGCCGAGTTCGTCGCCCGGTACGGCGATGTCCTCGACGCCGTACGTACGCGCCGCGGGACCGACGCCGGGGATGTCGACGGTCGTCACCTTCCGCCAGCTGTCCCCCTCCCTCTTCGCCTCCTTGACCGCCAACTGGGCCGCGATGACCGCCGGGTCGTTCGAGAGCGGCGTACCGTCCTGCGCACGGCCGCCGACCATCGAGACCGTCACCGAGCCGGTGATCGGGGTGTCGCCGCCGAAGCTCTCCGCCATGCAACCGCAGTACAGCGCGCCCGACTTCCACGCGTCCGCGGCCGCCTTCTGCAGGAACGTGGTGTACGTGTCCCGGTACTGGGCCAACTCCGGGCGCTGCCGCATCCGTTCGTCCACCATCCGCCGGATGGAGTCGTCACGGGACTCGGGGCGCACGTCGAACTCCCACCACGACTCGGGCACCTTGATCCGGAACCCACCTCGCTCGACCGTCTGCGCTTCGCTGTAGCGAGCCATCTCGTCACTCCACCCCGTTCACTCGATCTCCCGTACCGACATCGTTCCGTTGTACGGTGCCGATCAGACGTCGGTAAGACGCCGATCAGACTACGAGGCGCTCCTGGGGGACTCACACATGGGCAAGGGCAAGTCCGACCTCTCGCTCCCGCTGAGCGAACTGGAGGACTACGGCAGCCGGCTGCGCTCCATCAAGACCCGGCTGAACCACACCAAGAAGCTCTTCGAGTCCTACCGGGACGACATCGGCGACGGCAGCGTGAACGACGCGCTGCAGGACTTCGAGTCCAACTGGGAGGACGGCCGCGAGGACATCACCCAGCAGCTCGACGCCCTCGCCTCCATGTCCGACGCCGTCGTACGCGAGTTCAAGAAGCTGGACGACGAACTCGCCAAGCAGGTCAACGAGAAGATGAAGGTCCAGGACACCAGGGGCGGCGGGAAGGGAAACGGCGACAAGTGAGCCGAGGGGCCTCAGCAGCGGGGCGTCATGCACCGTAGCCGAGCCCCCTCATCCCACCTCGTTCTCCGCCACCGCCTGCCCGCGTACCGTCACATCCCCGCCGTAGAACAGCCCCGTGAACACCGGCGAGTACGTCAACTGCACCTCGACCTGCACCTCGTTCGCGTTCGCCACCACGCAGTGGGACGCGCCCGTGTCCGCGGCGGACATGCCCATCTCCTGGGCGAAGGCCTTCACGCGCGCGTCGCAGTTCTGGAAGTTGATCGGGGCGCCGCCCGCCTCGTTGCCGTAGAGGGCTTCGAGGTCGATGTCCTGGGCGGCGTAACGTGCCGCCTGCTCCGCGATGTCCGCCGCCCGTTCGCGCTTCGAGATGGACAGGCCGCCGTCGATCACGAAAGCCGAGAGGGAGAGGAAGAGGAGGGCGAAGATGATCACCGCGCCGGCACCCGAGCCGCGGTCGTCCAGGCGGGCCCACCGGCGCTCGGACCAGTCACGTACAGCAGGAACAGCAGAGCGCACCGTCACACCGTCCTCCGGAACGGGTCCAGCGGTGAGCTGAAGCTCGCCGTCAGCGTCGTCGGGATGTCCAGGCCCAGCATCGCCAGGCCCCGCACCTCGCAGCTCACCTCGACGGTGAAGATGGTGTCGGCCTCGAAGCCGGCGCTGGTCTGGATCACCGTGACCGGGCCCGAGCAGATGTCCGTGAGGTCGGCCTCCGCCGCCTTCCTGGCCTCCGCCATCGCCGTCGCGTGATCCTTCTGGATCGACCCGGCCCGGGCCGCGTCCCGCGCCGCCCCGTCGATCGCCCCGCGCCCGTCGACCAGCTGCCCGAAGGCCACCAGCACCAGGATGAACATGATCATCACCGGGGCGAGGATCACCACCTCGATGGTGGACAGGCCCCGGTCGCCGTAATTCCGAACGCGGGAAGGCAGATTCATCAGTTCTCCCCCTCCTGCACGAACCGCTCCACCGGCCCCACCGACTGCGCGTGCACCGTCAGATCGAAACCCGGGAACACCGTGGGCACGCGTGCCGTGATCTCCACGCCCACCGTGTTCTGCTCCGGCTGGAGCATCGTCACGTTCGGCGACAGGACCAGAGTCGGGCCCAGCTGCTGGATGTAGCTGTCCACCACGTCCTGCGCCTCGCCACGCCACGCGCCCGGCTGGTCGTGCGCCGTGGCTCGGGCCTTGCGGGCGCCGGCCTGCGCCGCCGCCTGGGCCACGTGGTCCGCGAAGAAGTACAGCGCGAACTGCACCGTCGCGAAGATCATGAAGAAGAGTACGGGCGTCAGCAGCACGAACTCGATCGCGGTCATACCGGAGTCGGACGTGCGGGAGCCCGACGCACCGGAACCCGACGTCCCGGAGTCACCGCGGGCGGACGCCGACTTCCGTGCGGCCTCCACCCTGCGGCGTACCCATCTGCCTGCGCCACCCACGAGCAACCCCGTCAACTCGACCCCGTACACCCCGTTTTCGTACGTGCGATCAGCAGGTGCCGCTTGCCTGGGCGCCCTTGATGCAGTCGCCGACCTTGGTGGCGCCGTCACTCAGCGCGGTGTTGATGATCGCGGCGACCACGCCGACGATCGCCACGACGACCGCGGAGATGATGACCCACTCGACGGCCGAAGCTCCGCGGTCCAGTTCGCCGGAGCGGGCGCGCTGCACCCGGCCCTGCAAGAAGGTGACCAGGAAGTCCATTGCCGGGATCCCGGTGCTGAAGTTCCGTCCGTTCATGGTGAGTTGTCCTCTCGAAACGAATCTTTGGGCAGTGGCAGTACTACTGAGATCAGCGCTGGAAAACGACTCAGACCTGGAACACGCGCATCGCCGCCGGATAGATCAGGAACACCAGGAACCCGGCGCACAGCAGCAGCTGCGCGACAAGCATCGACTGCGACTTCTCACCCGCGCTGCCCTCGATCTCCGCCAGTTCGCGGTGCCGCATGGTCTCCGCGCGTGAGGCGAGCGAGTCGCGCACCTTCGCGCCGTCGTCAGCGACCAGCGCCAACGAGGTGGAGAGGTCCTTGAGTTCCTCGACACCCAGTTCCTCGCCCAGCGAACCGAGTGCCTGCCACTGGCTGGTGCCGGTAATGCGGGCGTCGTTCAGCGCGTTGCGGATGCGCTGTGTCGCCCAGCCGTCAGAGATGTCCGCCGCCGCCATCAGCGCCTCCGGCAGACCCCGGCCGCCGGCCAGGCTCATCGACACCAGGTCGAGATACGCCCCGATCACCCGCCGCAGGTCGCGCCGCTTCTCGGCCGCGTCCCGCCGCACCTCCAGGTCGGGGAGGAAGAAGAAGATCAGCGCGAAGAGCAGCGCCATCCAGACCGGGATGGCCGGGCTCTTGCCGATGCCCAGTGTCCAGACGATGGCGAACAGGAACGGGCCGAAGAACAGACCGGCCGCCCCCAAAAGCACCTTCGTCGCGAGGAAGTTCTCCCAACTCCGGTCCAGGACGGCCAGATCGGCCCGCAGCGAGCGCTGCTCCCAGCCCTGCTGGAAGTAGAGGTCCGAGACACGGATGCCCACTTGGGCCCGGAACGAGCCGATCCGGCCGGCGTCCTGCGTGCGGTGGGCCGACTCGTACGCCGCACCCCGCGCCCGCATCGCGTCGACACGGGCGACCTGCGAGACCGCACTCCGCTTCGACGGCATCAACGCCCGTACGAGCACGTAGACGCCAAGGCCGAATACGGCGCCGACCACTACCGGCATGGTCAGGTCGTTCACCGGCGTACCCCCTCTTCAGCACCGTAGGGCGGCTGTCCCTGCGCGCCTTGGTTCGGCGTCAGGGGTGGCCGTACGAACCGCACCGACGAGTTGTCCCGTACCAGGAAGCGTTCGGGTGTCTCGATGGTCGACAGCTTGCGCAGCCACCAGAAGCCGAGCGCGAACAGACCGCAGACACCGGCGAGCACGACCTGTCCGATCGGCGTGCCGTACGGCTCGACGAACTCGCGGTTGAAGATGGCGAGTCCGAGGACGAAACCGACCGACACCACGACAACGATCTGCACGGACCGACGAGTTGACGACCGCTGTGCCATGACCCGCTGCCGCATGTCGACCTCCTCGCGCGCCGACTTCGCGAGCGCGCCCAGGACTTGACGCAGACCCGGGCCGCGCAGTCGCGCGTTGAGGATGAGCGCCGCGACGATGATGTCGGCGGACGCGTCGTTGATCTCGTCGGCGAGCTGCTGGAGCGCCTCGGGAAGCGGGGTACGGGAGCGGAGCCGGTCGACCATCGCGTCCAGGTGCGGACGCAGTACCGGGGCCGCCGCACGCGCCGACGCCGGGATCGCCTGCTCCAGACCGACCGCACCCGCGATCGTGTCGCGCAGCGACTCCGTCCAGGAGGCGAGGGCCTCCACGCGTCGCATACCGGCCCGTTCCTCCGCCGCGCCGCCGAAGAGGCGGTCCCAGAAGAAGACGAGAACGCCGGCCGCGATTCCGGCCACCGCCCACCGGGTGAGCAGCAGCACCGCGAGTCCGACGAGGGCGGCGAGCGAACCGCGCTGCCCCGCGAACCGGATGAGTTCGTTCGCCCGCTCGCTGGCCTTCTGCTTCTCGTGCTCCGGCTTGGCCGGCAGCCCGCGGATCGCGACCGCGAGCAGCGCGAGCCCGCCGCCGACGGCGATGCCGGCCCCGAGCGAGTAGAGGACCTCCGTGGAGAAGAGCCCGCCCATGGAGCCGAGCGAGCCGGCTGCCGCCGAGTACGTGTCCCCGTACGCAGAAACATCACTGTGCGTCGTCATGATCATGGTCACCCCCAGTTCCCGCCGGGCAACCGGTACCCGTGCGCGACCAGATCGTCGAGGCAGGAGATGGGCGCGTGCGGCACGATGCGGCCGTCCGGGGTCTCGGCGAAGACCTCGCTGGACAGCACACGGCCGTCGACGCCGTTGACCTCGCGGACCGACGTCACCATGCGCTGGAGCCGGCCGCCCGTCTGGTAGTTGTTGCGCCGCTGGATGAAGACGACGAAGTTCACCGCGCCCGCGACGAGCATCTGGCTGGCCTCGATGGGCAGCCGCTCCCGCGCCTGGAGCGCGTACGTGGAAATACGGTTGAAGACCTCGTGCGAGCTGTTCGCGTGGATCGTGGAGAGCGAGCCGTCGTTGCCCTGTGACATCGCGTTGAGCATCGTCACGATCTCGTCGCCGAGCACCTCACCGACGATGACGCGCGAGGGGTTCATACGCAGCGACCGCCGCACCAGCTCGGCCATCGAAATCATGCCCTGGCCCTCGGAGTTGGGCAGCCGCTCCTCGAACGCCACGACGTTGGGGTGGAGTTCGGGAAACTGGTCGAGACCCAGCTCCAGCGCACGTTCGACGGTGATGAGCCGCTCGTGCGGCGGGATCTCGTTGGCGAGGGCCCGAAGCAGTGTCGTCTTACCGGCGTTGGTGGCGCCCGCGATCATGATGTTCTTCCGGGCGCGCACGGCACAGGCCATGAAGTGCGCGACTTCCGGAGTGACGGTCCCGTTACCGACGAGGTCGGAGATGAAGACCTTGCCCATGCGCGCACGACGGATGGAGAGCGCCGGCCGCCGGGTCACGTCCATGACCGCCGACAGACGCGACCCGTCCGGCAGCCGCAGGTCGAGCTGCGGATTGGCGGAGTCGAAGGGCCGGGAGGAGAGTCCGGAGTAGGCGCCGAGCACCTGAATGAGCTCGATGAGCTCCTCGTCGGACTCGGCAACGGGATCACCCGCGACCTCGCGCCCGTCCGAGTACCCGACGAAGACCTGGTCGTACCCGTTGATGTCGATGTTCTCGACGTCGACGTTGTCGAGCAGTGGCTGCAGACGCCCGACGCCGAACAGCGCGGCGTGCACGGCGGCCGCGTACTGCTCCTCGGTCTCGGCATCCAGCGGCGTACGCCCGGCGTTGATCTCGGTGCGGGCGTAGTCCTCGAGGATCTGGGCTATGACGGCCCGTGCGTACTGCCGCTCGTCCTCGCCGGACATCGGCGTGACGTTGGAGGCCTGGTCGAGCCGACGCTGCTCGGCGATCCGGTCACCGGCGTCCTGCCGGAACCGCTTGACCAGCGAGTGGTCGACAGCGGTCATCGGCCGGCTCCGGCATGGCCGGGATGACCACCGGCGTGGCCGGGCTGCTGACCGGGCTGGCCGGGCATCTGTCCCGGAACCTGGTGGCCCTGGTTCTGGACCTGGCCCTGTCCCTGAACCTGTCCCTGTACCTGGCTGGGTACGGCCCATGCGGCGCCGTACTGCTGATACAGATCCGAAGTCACCTTGCGGGCCGACCGGATGAGCATCGACTTGTCGAGCCGCCCGCGCTTGCGCCCGGCCAACTGCTCGGCACCGGCCGGGTCCTCGGCCAGGGTGCCGACAACCCGGGCACCCGTCTGCGCGTGTACGAGCATGTCGTTGACCTGGTTGACCAGCTTGCCCGAGTTGTTCGGATCGGCGATGAGGACGACCCCGATGAGCGGCGTGCCAAGGCTGCCGGCGCCGCGCGGGCCGCCGTGCAGCTTGGTGGAGAGGGCGGCGGCACGGTCCCGTACCCGGGCGATGGCCTCGGGCTCGGTACGCGAGATGAGCAGCACGAGGGCGGCGTGCGGAAAGAGCTCGACGACAGAGGTGTCCCCGCTGATCCGCCCGCAGTCGGCGATGACGTCGGCCGGCGCGTTCGGCGAGTCGCCGAGCTGCGCGAAGGCGCTGCCGAGGGTGGGCCAGAGCCCGGCGAGCCCGGCGGCCTGCTCGGCGATACCGAGCCCGACGAGCACTTCGAGCCCGCCACTCAACGGCTGTACGTGGTCCCAGAGTTGATCGGGCACGAGCCCGCGCCGAGCGGTCGCGGCAATGGACAGCATGCCGGTGTTGGGGTTGAGCATCCCGCCGTGCGCGGCGGCACTGCGGTAGACGAGGTCACCGCCGGCCGGGTCGGTCTCGGCGAGCAGGGCCCGCCGAGGCCAGACCGCCGCGAGCGCGACGGCCGCGGTGGTGACGCCGGGGGAACCCTTGTCGGCGGCAAGAACGATGAGCGCCATGGTTCTGGGGCCGCCTTCAGCTGCTGGGGATGAGCACGAGGGCCACTTGGCCTGCGGCAGCGGCCTGAGCCAGCTCGGCGGCCTTGGTGCTGTCGACGGTGAGCGTGACGGGCAGGTTGGTGCTGCTTATGACGTCACTGTCCTTGAGCTGCTGTACGTCGTTGCTGACCTTCGCCTTGTCCACGATCAGACTGGTGCCTGCACCGGACGAGGAGGAGTCACTGGAACCCGTGCTGGAGCCGGCACCGGTGCCGGTGGAGCTGACGCGGTAGGCGGCGACGAGGTCACCCTGCTTGAGGCCGCTCGGGTACTGGCCCTCCTTGAGGGAGAGCCCGACGATGGCCTGCCCGGCGACGAGGCCGGTCTCGCCGGTGAACATCTGCCCGACGGGGACGACTCCCGCAGGGATCGCGCTGACGGCCTTCAGCTTCATCAGACCGTTCAGCTGCTCCCACGGGATGTAGTCGATGCCGTCGTCGGCCGCGACCAGCACGGATGCCGTGTTGGCCTTGCTGACGGACCCTCCGGCCGGAATGTCGGCCGTCACCTTGACGACCTCGATCCGGTCCCCGGCCCGCAGCACGAGCATCGTCGCACCCAGCGCGCCGACCAGAATCAGAAGCACCGCAAGAGCGGCAAGAGCCGGTTTGCGCTCGCGAGGCGGCGCCGGGAGCCGCTCACCGGTCATCGGCTGAGCGGGCACCGAGGAACGGCCGCCGCCCGCACCCGTACGCTCTTGGATCTTCACGCAACAGCTCCCCGTACACCCAAGAAAAATTCTGCCAATTTGATTGCCAAATAGGACACTTCACTCGCGATGCATGCGATGTGCGCGATGCACGCGACACGCCCTTGCTGGACGTACCGCCCGACCCGGCCAACTAGCCAGCGCTGGAGTGCGTGTCAAGCCATGGCACCGTATCAGCCGCACATAAGCCCCTCAAGGCGCGTTCTGGATCGTGAACAGCGCGCCGCACAACGTTATTCACGTGCAACCAAGGCCGTGCGGTTCCCCGTTGGGCGCGGCGATCCGGTTACGGCTCCCGCTGTGCACGCGCGAATCCGTTGCCGACCCGACATCCGCAGGCCGGACAACCCGGGCCACCGCCACCGCCCTTCGCCACGGGTCTGCCATGAGGCCTGCACGATTCGCTCACGTGATGAGGGGACGGACCGATTCCGTCGCACGAGGGACATCCGCTACTGACGCGTACCCTCCCGCAGCACTCCCTCGAAGAGCTCCAGGACCTCGTCCAGGCTCATCTCACGCCGTCCCCGCACCGCCGACCGCACTCCAGACGGTTCACCCGGCTGTCCTCCCGGCTGTTCTCCCGACACGATCCAGCCGCCGTCCCACTCCACCCGCCAGACCTTGCCCAAGCGGTTCTCGAACTCCACGAATCCGCCCGGGGAGTTCGCCAGTTCGGGAAGCTCCTGCCGGACGATCCGCGGGTAGGTCAACGCGCGCCCCGGATTGGTACTTCCGCCACCGGTACGGGGATTGTCGAAGCTCATCTTCACGAACGGCACCGACTCGCGCCCGATTTCGGCTGGATGGAGCATCTTCGTGTACCTGGCCTCCGCTTCGGCGAGGGTCTCGCCCCCGGAGAACTCACAGGCATACGCGGGAAAGACGATGTACGTCACCGACGTGAGGTCCGGGTTCTGCGCCTTGTGATGTCCGTGGACCTCAGGGACGGCTGCCGCGACGGCGTCGAACTCGAAACCGGGTACCCGCAGGCCCTCCACGAAGCCGAGGAAACGCCCCGCCTCCGTCAGCTCCCGCTCGTGAGCGCGGGCGAAGGACAGCACCTCACGGGCGAGGCCCTCGTCGTGTTTGCCGCGCTGGTTGGTCTGGAGGAGCCGCTTTCCGTCGTCGGTCAGAGCTCCCGCGAAGTGCAGTACCGGGTTGAGACTCCACCGCCATGCCCCGTCCAGGCCATCGAGGGCAGCGACATTGCGGAAACCGGCGATGGTGGCCTGTAGATCCATGGTTCCTTCCGAGTCTGCTTCAGATCAGGAGCACGAGTAGTTCGGGCCTGTGTCCTGGCTGTATCTGGCGTCCATCATGGCTCCCCCGCGCGAGTTCTTGCTCTTCTCCATGGCCTCCATGTTGTCCGGATCGTTGTAGAAGTCGTTGCGGGCCGGCCGGCCGGTGAGCCTGCCCTCCCGGTTCCAGTGGTCCACCACCGCTTCCCGGTGCTCATAGGTGACCGTCTCGTGGAACGGCTTGGAACCGGGGTTCGCGGGGTCCCAGATGATGTCACCGTTGCCGTCGAACCACGTCAGCTGGTCCCGCGGAATCTTGTTCTTGCCGGAGTCCAGTGGCCGCTCACCCTGCTCGACTCCTTCGAGCGTCCAGTTCTTGGCCATCTCGTCATGGGTCGACTCGCGATAGCCGGACGGGTACTCGGACTTCCGGTTGTGTGCCGTCTCGGGAGCATCGGGATCGTGCGCGTACTGGCCGTTGCCGGTGTCGCGGTACAGGCCGAGCGGGTCGATCCAGCGGTACGGGTTGGACACGTACGCGGTGTCGTTGGAGGCGGGTGCGAGACCGAGCGGGTCAGGGGTCGCGTAGTGGCCGGTCCCGGGGTCGTAGTAGCGGTGGTGGTTGTAGTGCCAGCCGGTCTCGGCGTCGGCGTACTGGCCGGGAAAGCGCAGGGGGCAGTCGACCGTGCCCTCGGTGCGACCGCTCGATGCGCTCGCCGTGTCCTCCCTCGGCAGCGGGAGCCCCCACAACGTGGTGCGCCGCTGCCAGACCAGCTCCCCCTCCTCCGATATGAGCTCGGCCGGCGCTCCGGAGAGGTCGGTCACGATGGCATGGAAGCGCGTACCGGAGTCCGGAGCTGCCGCACCACCCGGGCCACCGTGGCCACCCAGGCCACCGGGGCCCCGATCGATCTGTGTCAGGGGCAGATGGGTTCCGGGCGCGTAGTCCCAGGTGGTGCTGTGCCCGCCGGGCGTGACCTGTTCCGCGAGGCGTTGGCCGTCCCAGGTGAAGCGGATTTCCTCGGCGACCGAGCCGTCGTCGGACACGCGCCTCTTCGCGACACGGCGGCCTGTCGGATCGTAGAGGTAGTTCCAGTGGGCTCCGCCCGGCGTGACGGTGCCGACGAGCTGGCTCAGGCTGTTCCAGGCGTACGTCCGCACCCGCTTCTGGCCGTTGAGCAGCCGCCGTACCGACCGGACGACGCGGCCCTCCGCGTCCCGCTCGTACCGGGTCCGGCCGCAGCGCCGGACGAGCGTTCCGGTGAACTCCCGGTGCGCGTCGTCCGCGGCGGCGGCCGGTGTCACGGCGCTGCTGAGGTTGCCGACGCCGTCGTAGGCGTACGTCTCGGTCCAGTCGCGGGCGTGTACGGCGGTGACCCGGCCAGCCGGGTCGAGGTCGAACCGACGTGTGCCGGTGGTGAGTTCGTCCAGTTCGGCGAGGTGACCGTCGGCCCGGTAGACGTACGTGCGGTGCTGGAGCAGTGCCTCGGCGCCCTCCGGGTGCCGGGAGAGCGTCTGCGCGGTCAGGCGGCCGGCCTCGTCCCACGACTGGCCGAGGGTCACTCCGTGGCCCAGCTCCCGGGCGATCTCGCGGCCCGCCGCGTCGAAGTCGAAGCCCAGCACGCGACCTGCGGATTCCAGGCCCACCGGACGCCCGGCCGCGTCGTACGACCAGGTCGACACCGTGCCGGAAGGCGTGCGTCGCTCGACGCGACGGCCGAGCGCGTCGTACCGGTACGTCGTGGTACTGCCGTTGACGCTCTCGGCGAGCAACCGCCCCACCGTGTCGTACGTGCGGTGCAGCCGTACCTCCGGGCCGGTCTGCTCGACCAGTTGGCCCCTGGAGTCGTAGCGCAGCGAGGTGGTGCGGCCGTCGTGCCGGACCGACGTGGTGCGGCTCAGGGCGTCCCTGCCGAACGAGACGGTTTCGCCGGCTCCGTTGGTCAGGGACATCAGCGCGCCCATGGCGTTCACCTCGTAGGTGAGCGTGCGGCCGTTGAAGTCCGTTTCCGCGACGACCCGGTTCGCCTCGTCGTAGACGTATTCCCAGGTGGCCCCTTGCGGGTTGGTCACCCGGGTGAGGTTCAGCTCGGTGTCGTAGTCGAAGGTGTAGCGGGCACCGTCCGGACGGGTGCGGACCGCGGCGAGGCGGAAGTGGGTGGGGGTGTACGCGCTGGTGTTGCCCGCGGGGTCGGTGTAGGTCACCAGATTGCCCGCGGCGTCCCAGTCGAACCGCTCGGCCGGCTCCTCGCCGGACGCGCGCCACGCCAGCCTGCCCTCGACCGTCCAGCCGAACCGCGTCACGCGCCCGAGCGCGTCCGTGACGGAGGTGATCCGGCCGAAGGCGTCGTGCTCCACACTGGTGGTGCTGCCGAGGGGGTTGGCGAGCCGCACCGGCAGGCCCACGCCGTCGCAGGCCGCGTCGCGCCGGTGCCCGAGGGCGTCCGTGACGGTGGTCAGGAAGCCCGAGGCGTCGTATGTGTAGTGGGTCTCGGCGCCGGTGGGGTTGCGGGTGGCGATCCGGTTGCCGCGTTCGTCGTAGGTGTGACGCCAGGCCACACCGTCATCGCCGTACTCGCCGCCGTCGCCGCCTTCGTCCAGCACCACGACCGGCCGGTGGAACTCGTTGAAGACGGCCGAGGTGGCGGATCCGTCGGGCCGCGTCACGCGCGTCAGGTTGCCCGCGTCGTCGTACTCGTAGCGGAACGTGTGGTCCAGCGCGTCGGTCCGCGCCACGAGCCGGTCCGTGTCGTCCCACTCGTTGTGGACGGACTCGCCCCGCGCGTTCGTGGTCGATACGAGCTGGCGGCGCTCGTTGTGGCGGTAGCTGGTGGTGCGGGAGAGCGAGTCCGTGTAGTGGGTGGCATGCGCCTCGGCGTCGTACTCGATGGTGCAGTCGAGGACACCGTCCGCGCCCTCGCCGCGTATGACGCGATCGTGGTCGTCGTAGGTGAAGCGGTACCAGGAACCGATCCGGTCGGTCCATGAGCCGATCCGGCCCGCCAGGTCGTACGTGAAGGTGTACGGCAGCCCGGAGGAGTCGTACAGCTCCGTCAGATCGCCGGCCTCGTCATAGCCGTAGCGCAGGATCGTGGTGCCCTCGGGCCCGTCCGCCGGATTGCGCAGCCGTAGCCGGACGATGCGGCCCTCCGCCGTGTCGACGTGCACGTGGTAACCGCCGGAGTGGCGTACGGCGACGGGGGTGCCGTCGGATGTGCGGTCGAAGTGGACACGGTTGCCGTTGCGGTCGGATATCGCGGCCAGCGGCATGGTGAACGCCGAGTCACGCCCACCGTTGTCCGGCGACGGAGCGAAATGCCGTGTGATCCCGGTCCCGGGGTCGGTGACCCGCAGCGCCCCCGGCTGGTCCGCGTCCCACGCCAGGGGCCACCGGGGCCCGGCTTCGGGCAGCACCGGCCGGTCCGGTCCGGGAACGGGATAGCAGAGGATCATGCCGTCCTCGGTGGCGAACAACGCCCCGTCGTCGTCGAGTTCCAGCCGCTCGTCGAAGGTCGACGCCCAGGACTCGCCGAACCAGGAACCCCAGTGATAGGTCGACAGGTGGGTACGGCGGAGGATGACGGGCAGCACACCGGGCAGGCCAACGTCGGTCTGCTCGATCAGCATCTCGCCGGAGACCATGTCGATGGGGTCGCCGTTCTTGCACCGCCCCTTGGCCGGTTTACTCGTGGCGACGGCGTCGTCGGCACCCTTGCGCAGGCCCTTGCCGAGGCCCTTGGCCATTCCCTTGAGGCCCAGCTTGCCGACCGATTTCATGCCCTTGGCGAGGCCGCCGAGAGTGGTCAGCCCCTTCATACCCGGGATGCAGTCCAGCGCGGCAAGGCCCACATCCCACAGGGACGCCTGCCCCTTGGAATACTTGTAGAGCGTGTCCGCGAGCACGACCAGGGCGGCGATCAGCACGATCGCACCCAGGATCGGCCCCCCGATGATCATCGCGACGATGCCGAGCACCGCGACGACGACCTTGCACACGGCGACGATGG
>NZ_JAVFVX010000154.1:0-13329 GCF_033441795.1 Streptomyces sp. ADMS
GGCCGACCCCCACACGTGTGGGGGTCGGCCGCCACTTCAACGAGTCGTCCGGCCTTCTCGCATGAAGGCCTCATGGAGGCTGGTCTACAGAGGCTCTCCCGTCTGTGGGCGCGTGACGCGCTGCCGTGTCAGCACCGTGGTCCGCCAGTGGTGTGGTCCAGGTGCGCCAGGAAGTCCTCGATCTCACGCACGAGAGCTTGTGTTGCTTCAGACAGCCCGATTCCGGCTTTTCCCAAAGCCCAATCGACTCTGTCTGCAGATACGCGAATACCGGCTGCCCTGCACACGAAGCTGCTCACGAACACACTGAAAGCTTCTTCAGTGTGTTCTTTTTCGCGCCCGGAGCATGCCGATAGTTCTTGTACTCTCTCGGCATCGAGGACATGAAGATAATCCCGCGCATCCTCATCACCCTTGAGAGCTGCCTTTTCCCACCAGCTTCGCGCTTCATTATCCCTGTCCAGGAACTCAAGGATTTCTGCTACGCGCCGCGTTTCCTGCGGTGTCGCGGAATCATCGATTTCCTTTTTCAGGAGAGCGCGTAGTTCACGGGCCGCGCCGATTCGATGGTTTCCGTTTCCGTTGTCTTCCAGGCAGGGGGCGGGGGCCGGGGGCCAGCCCGCAGGCTGGCCCCCCTCCGCCTGGACAGGGTCCTCGGCGATCCGAGAACCCTTGGAAAGTACCTGCTCAGAGCCTTCGAGCAGGAGCCACAGGGCGAGGAGCCGGATGGTTCCCCGCTCCTCGGGCTGATGTGTCCAAGCGGACAGGTATGTCATGCGGTGGCCTCCTCGCCGTGTTCGTTGATGGACTTCTTCAGGTTGTTGGCGGCGGCTTTGATATAGCGCTTCACCGACTCCTCCTTTATCTGGAGGCGCTGCGCAACCACTGCAGGGCTGAGGTCCTGCAGAACACACAGGTTGATGACCTCGCGCTGCCGTTCAGGAAGGCTGGAGACAAGTTCGTCAATGCCTTCCTTAATCATTTCGTAGGCGGCATCGGGGATGCCGGTACCTGATTCCCTCTCGGGCATTTCATGAACCTGCACCGTGACCGTCCGCTTGTTCCGACGGAACTGGTCGATGACCGCCCGCTTCACCGCGGTGCGGCCGTACGCGGTGAGCGACCCCTCCTGTGCGGAGATCGTCGCCCACCGCCGGTACATGTTCAGGTAGACGTCCTGCACAGCGTCCTGGGCGCTGTGCAGGTCGCCTGCCTGGGCCCGGGCCAGTCGGGAGAACGCCTCGATGGTCTCGAGGACGAAGGACTCGAAGTCCGCTCCCGGGGCGGCCTCGCTCACGCAGCCTCCCGCGTGGCGATGGCCCGGTGGCCTGCCGGGTCGGCTGCGTCCTTGCGGAACAGCCACGTCGGCCGCCCCTCCTCGAAGCGGGCCGCGGCGCCGCCGTCGGGCAGGGACTGCGCCATCGCGACCATGGTGGCGCGCTGCTCGCGCTCCGTCAGGGTCTCGATGTACGCCTTCACAAGCATCTCCACGACGCCCTTGACACGGCGCATCGCGAAGACCAGCAGGACCAGCAGGGGAACCCCGCCCGCTCCCACCCAGTACGACCAAGTCATCGACCAGGCCTTCCAGTAGTGACGAACTCGTTGATGAAGGCACAAGGCCCTCATCCCTTACACGCCACTGGGGGCCTGGATCCGGATGCCGGACGGAAAGAATTTTCCCAACTTCCCCCGTTTCCGCGGCTGTCACGCTGTTTACCCAGGTCACAGGGGTAGCAGGAGGCGCCGGGAAATCCGGTCGGATCATCACGGTGCGCTCGAACGGGCCACTCCCCCGCCGCACCGACGCCTGCCGACTCCAGGAAAAGGGACACCCACGGCCCAGGGAAGCAAGCAGACGATGGGCCCAGGGCCGGACGGCTCCTGCGAAAACGCCCGCCCGGATCAGCGAACGCGAGACCGTGGTGGAGTGACCCATCGCCCCGCCCTCCTGCGGACAGCCCCCCTGCGGGGGGAGACAACCTCGTCGCTGATCTGCCGCATCGCAAACCGCTACAGGATGGAAGCGAAAGTGCTGCGGTTGTGCTGGCAGTGGCGCAACTACCCGCCGGGGCACGACGGCGGGGGCGCACGGGCCGACGCCGAGGTGCTGCTCAACGCAGCCGGACGGCAGTTCCTGGCAGGCCTGTGCGGCGTCGAGGAAGACGTTCTGGCGCGGGCGTTGCCGTCGTGGGGACAGGAGGACGCCAAGCTGTCGGCCGGAAAGGACGGGGTGCCGGCGGCTGCGTGGCGGACCGGGGGCGCGGTCGCCGGGCCGGTCGCCTTCGGCTGCCGCCTGTGCACCGCCGGGCGCACGGGGACGGCCGTGCGAGTGGTGCGGTACGCGCCGCGATGGGAGCGGGTGTGTGTCCGTCACGGGCGGTGGCTCCTGGACGCGGACGCCGACCAGCCTCTTGAGTATCTGGACGTGCGGGGGGTGCCGGAAGTGGCCGCGGCGCAGCGGCGGTGGACGGGTGTGGCGCGGCGGGCGGTACGGGCCGGAGCAGAGCCGGAGAGGGTGTTCGCTCTCGCTTATGCGGTGGTGGCCCGGTGGTGGGAGCAGGCCCTGCACTGGGAGCGCGAGGTGCTCTGGCCGCGGCGGCTGCACCAGGTTGCGGGCGGCAACGCCGGGACGGAGCTGGAGCGGTGGCGGATCGTGGGCCGGGACGCGGTCGTCTTCCCCGAGGTGGTGGCCGTCGCCGACGCGCTGCTGGACCCGGCCATGGCCGAGCTGGCATGGCGCGCAAGCGGCGGGACGCGGCCTCGGGCGCGGGGTGAGGATGACCCGTTCTGCCACCGGCTGGGCGAGCGGGTGGACCGGGACTGGCTGGGGCCTCTGGTCGCGACCGACTACGGCGGCCCGCTGAGCGGCTGGAGGGGCGCGATCGTGCGCGGCCGCCGCGGCAGCGAGCCGCCGGGATGGCGGGACGATCCGTGGCATCTGAAGCGGGAACAGCAGCCCGCAACGATGGCCGGCCAGCTGCGTGTCATGGCGGCGGAGGCACAGGCTGGCGGCTCGGGTACCCGGTGGCGTGCCACCGTTTCCGCCGAACACCGCTTCCACATCACGCGGTTGCTCGACGACGCCCGCGAGGAGCTGGCGCAGCTGCGCGGCGCGCAGAGCGGCACCACCGCCGAGGTGGCCCGCACGCTGCTGGAGCACCTCAGCCAGAGTGCCGAGCTGGTCGACCGGGCCGTGCTGCATACCGCCGCCGCGGCCGTCGCGGCCGGTGTGGCGCTGGAGGAGGTGGCCCAATGGTCCCGTCTGCCCGCCGAGGAGCTGGCCGCGGTGCTCACCCTGGGCGAGGGCTGACACAACGGCCTGCACTGGGAACGTGAAGGTGCGGGACTCTGCACTGACACCGGTGCCCGGGCGCGGCACCCTGGGTGCCGCGCGCAGCCCAACGTCCGGCGGTTGCACCGATGTTGCGGTTACCGGCCGGTTCTCCTGCGCGTCAGGTCAGGCATGGCGTTGTGTGGAGTACGTGATCATCGACAGCAGCCAGGAGGCCGCATCGTCCGCAGTGCCCGAGGCCCGGTGCCGCATCCCCGAGCCGCACAGTACGGGTGGTGCTGTTCGACGCGAAGAAGCTACGGCTGTAGATGCAAGCCTGATCGATGTGCGCTTTCGAGACCCTCTGGGATGCTCGCGTCAGGCCCCGTGGCTTGAGGCTGCGCAGGACGTCGTCTTCGAGAAGAGTCCTGCGGTACGGCCTTTCCCCGTCCGGCCCGGGCGGCGCGTTGCTCCGGGCTGGTGGTGGTCGTCGACGACCGGGCGGCTGGTGGCATACGGGTCCGGTGTCATGCGGACCCAGCTCATGCTGCTGGACCAGGAACCGGCGGTGGAGGCGCTGGCCTGTCGGCCAGTGGAGCTGGTTTGGCGTGAGGAAAGCAAGGCCGTCGGTCATGCGCCGCAGCTGATGGCCAGGCTTCAGGACGGCAGCGGCCTGTTGCTCGACTGCGCCGGACGCAGCGGACCCTCTGTCCGGCTGGCGGCGCGGGCACGGGTTGTGGCGGCTGCCGCCAAGGCAGCGGGCTGGTCCTACCGGCTGGCGGGGCCGCCGGATCCAGTGTTGGTGGCCAATGTGCGGTGGCTGGCGGGTTACCGGCATCCCAGGTACGCCGCAGGGCCGCGGACGCCAGCTCTGGTGGAGGTGTTCGCCAGTCCGCGGCCGGCGGTGGAGGCGGTGTGTGAGTTGGGTGACCCGATCGCCGTGTGGCCTGCGGTCTTTCACGCGCTGTGGAGCGGTGTGCTGCAGGTGCGGCTGGATGAACCGCTGCACGAGCGTGCCGCCGTCTCGGTCGCACGGCAGGAGGCCGAAGCGGCGTGACGCAGGCGGTTGTCGAGGTCGGGGCGCGCCTTCGCTACGACGGACGGGTATGGACGCTCGCCGTGCTCGAAGGCGCCCGGGCCACGCTGGTGAGTGACGAGGGCGCCTCGGCGGTGGTGTTGCTGCCCTACCTGTTCACCGATCCGTCCTTCGAGGTGGAAGGCGGACCGGCGCCGGGGAAGGTGCCGCCGTTCGGTCTGCTGGAGGCGCTGCCGGAACAGGTACGGGAGCGGGCTCTGGCGTGGCAGCGGCATGTGCGAGAGGTGGAGACCGGCTTTCCTGACGCGGTCGGGCAGGGCGCCCCGCGTGAGCAGTTCGATCCGGCGACACGGAGCCTGGCGCAGCGGGAGCGGGCCAAGGCCGAGGAGTTGACGGCGGCGGGCTGGGCGGCGAGTGCGGCGACGGTGCGCCGGATGCGGGCGCGCTACCGCAGCGAGGGCTTGTGGGGGCTGGTGGACGGCCGGGCGGCGCGGGAGCGATCGGCCGTGGGGCGGGCCGATGAGCGGGTGGTCGCGGCAGTCAGGAAGGTGCTGGAGGGACAGCGGGAGCGGTCGACGGGCACGCTGGTGCGGCTGCGCCGACGGGTGGGGTGGCTGCTGGAGGAGGAGTACGGCGCCGGGGCGGTCGCCCTGCCTCCGACGTCGACGTTCAACCGGCTGGTGCACGCAGTGGCCGACGGACAGGGCCTTTTGGGGACGGCGGCGCAGCGGCGGTGGCATGCGTCGCGGCCGGCACCTCCGTTCACGCCGACGGTGGCACTGCGGCCCGGCGAGCTGGTGATGCTGGACAGCACGCCGCTGGACGTCATGGCGGTGCTGGACAACGGTGTGACCGGCCGGGTCGAGCTCAGCATCGCGCTGGACGTGGCGACGCGCAGCATCTGCGCGGCGGTGCTGCGGCCGGTGGGCACACGGTCGGTGGACGCGGCGATGCTGCTGGCGCAGATGGTGGTGCCTGCGGCGATGCGGCCGGGCTGGGACGCGGCGCTGTCCATGCAGCGGTCGATCATCCCCTACGAGCGGCTGGTGGCGCTGGACGCGCGGCTTGAGGGGGCGGCTGCCCGGCCGGTAATCATGCCGGAGACGGTGGTGGTGGACCAGGGCCGGGTGTACGTGTCGGCGTCGTTCGTCTCGGCGTGCGAGAGCCTGGGGGTGTCGGTGCAGCCGGTGCCGCCGGCGAACGGCCCGGCGAAGGGGAACGTGGAGCGGACCTTCCGCGGGATTGCCGACGGGTTCAGCCAGTACCTGCCGGGCCACACCGGCTCGGACGTCTCCCAGCGGGGCGCGACCGCGGAGCAGGATGCCTGCTGGAGCCTGACGCAGCTTCAGGAACTACTGGACGAGTGGGTCATCTGCGGGTGGCAGGAGCGCCGGCACGAGGCGCTGCGGCACCCGATGATGCCGCGGGTCGCCGTCTCCCCGAACGAGATGTGGGCGGCTTTGGTGGCGTTGACGGGGCATGTACCGGTGTCCTTGTCCGCCGATGATTACGTCGAGCTGCTGCCTCTTCGGTGGCAGGCCATCAACGACTACGGCGTCCGCTTCGGCTACCGCACCTACGACCACCCCGGCCTGAACCCCTACCGGCGCCGCCGCTCACCGCGGGCCGACAAGAACGGACGGTGGGAGGTCCACCACAACCCCTACGATCCGAACCGGGTGTGGGTGCGCCTGCCCGAGGGATGGCTCGAGGTGCCGTGGGTCCACGCGGGAGCGGTCAGGCGCCCGTTCACCGCGTTCACCTTCGACCACGTCCGCCGTGCCGTGGAACGCCGGCATGGCCGTGAAGAGCACGAGGCGGCGATCGCCCAGGCACTCGATGAGCTGCTGCGCCGTGCCGGCCAGGGACTGGGCAGCAGGCGAGAGCGGACGGTAGCCGCCCGGGCCCAGGCGGCCGCGCAGATGACCGATCCCTCCCCCGCCACCACCCCGCAGCAGTGGCCTGCGCCTCTCGCACCGGGGGCCTCGTTCGGGCTGCCCGGCTCCTTCACCGTCCCGCTTCAGGATGCCGACGGCTGGGACGCCGACGACAGCCTGGACGACATCGAGGACGACCCGGACGACGAGGACTACCTTCTCGCCGCCCTCGCCGACGGCCAGGACACCGCGGCAGGCCACGCGGATGAGGCCGAAGCATCCGGGCCGACGGCCGAAACGCCCCGGGACCAGGCCGCCGAGCAGACGCCGGACACCGCCGGGGCAGGCGGCATGCGCATCTACGACCCGTACCAGGAGGCCCAGGCATGGTGACAGCGGCCCAACCCGCCACCACGAGCACGTTCAGTCCGCTGACCACGTGGGACGGATGGCAGCAGTTCGTCGACACGCCCCACGCACCGGCACGGGACGCCGACGACCAGGAATGGACGCTGGAGCAACGGGAGGACTACCACGCACAGTTCGTGGTGCTGAAGACCCCCGCGATGGACATCATCTCCACTGCGGTACGCCGCCTGCTGCTGCTCAACCGCGGCCAGCAGGGCGGAGCCAGACGCGGCCTGATCATCTCCGGGCCGGCCACCACCGGGAAGACCACCGCCATGCAGCAGCTCGGGCGCACCGTCGAACTCGCCGACCGGCGCCGCCACCCGAACCAGGACGAGCGTCTGCCGGTTTTGTTCATCACGGTGCCGCCGTCCTCCACCCCGAAGATGCTCATCAGCGAGTTCGCCCGCTTCCTCGGCCTGCCGATGCTGGAGCGGATGAACCAGATCCAGATCACCAACGCCGTGTGCGAGCTGCTGTGCGAGATGGGCACCCAGCTGGTCCTGGTCGACGACGTACACCTGATGGACACCCGCAGCCGGGCCGGCGCCGAGACCTCCGACCAGCTGAAGTACCTCGGCGAGCGGATCCCGGCCACCTTCGTCTACTCCGGCATCGACGTCGAATCCTCGCCGCTGCTGACCGGTGTGCGCGGCTCCCAGCTCGCCGGCCGCTTCAAAATCGTGCGCAACCAGCCACTGCGCCACGGCAGCCCAGCCGACAAACAGATCTGGCACGACCTGGTACACAGCATGGACAGCGCCCTGCGGCTGCGCCGCCACCGGCCCGGCACGCTGCTCACGCACGCCGCCTACCTGCACGCCCGCACCGGCGGCCGCATGGGCAGCCTCTCCCACCTCGTCCGCGAAGCCGCCCTGGTCTCGCTGCTGGACGGCACCGAGAAGATCACCAAGAAACTGCTCGAACAGATCGAGCTCGACAGCGCCGCCGAACAACGGGCCCGGGCACCGCACCGCCGCCGGATGCCCTCGCAACGCCAGCCCTGACCGGCGGGGTCTGCCTCAACCGTCCGTCCCGCTCCCCCACTTGGCCGCTGCTCGGATGCCAGCACATCCGAACCCTCCAGGAACGACCTCTGCCCCCTCATGCACGACTCTCTTCCACCGCAGCCGCAGCCGCCGCGTACGGCTGCGGCACGTCCAGGGCCGGTGCGACTCGCACCGCTGCAGGACGAGACGAACCTGTCGTACCTGGACCGGCTGGCCGACCGCTACCGGCTCGGCGTCAGAGACCTCATCCCGGCACTCCTCCAGGTCGGCGGAGGCCTGTTCAAGGGCTACCGCACGGACGGCGAGATGTACCTCAACGCCGAAGCCCGTGCCCGCGTCTCCGCGTTCAGCCGTGTGCCCGAGGAGATCCTTCAGCGGGCCCTGCCCGCCTGGAGCGCCCAAGAGCCCGTCTCGCCGGACGGGGCGGGTGCAGCTGGGCGGTTCCGCTTCGGAAGCGTGGTGCCGGTCGCGGGGGAAGGCTGCCGGCTGTGCACCGCCGCGCGCACCGGACGGACCAAGCCCGCCCGGGTGTATCTGCAGCCGCACACCCGGATCTGCCCGCGCCACCGGTGCTGGATGCTCGGCACCCATTGGATCGACGGCGCGCCGGCCGGCACCGAGCAGATCGATCTGGCGGGGCTGCCCGAGATGCTCTCGGCACACCGGCGGCACTTGGAGCTGCTGCGTCATCGGCCGGACGCGGTCGAGGCGTTCGCGGTCGCCCATGCCGTGGTCGTCTCCTGGTGGGCGCAGCAGTGGCCCAAGGAGGAGCAGTGGCCGCGCCGGGAACGCCAGACTGCGCCACCTGGAGCTGATCCGGGCTGGTGGCGGCTGCTGGTGCGGGACGCAGTCATCTATCCGGAGACCGTCGCCCTCACCTCGGTCCTCACCGGCGAACGCACCCGGCAGCGGCTGCTCGACGACACCGGCGGGCATGTGCCGCACACCCTCGGGTACGCCCCACAACTGGTCACCGAGCTGGCACGGGTCACGAGGCGGCCGTGGCTTGCCGAGCGGATCGCCTCGACCTCCGCCGGTCCCCTGCTGGTCTGGGCGCAGCACTGTGTGCGCTCCCCTACGGACTCGGCCGCCGCGGCCCGGGTGTGGACGCTGCACATGGCGCACCGGCCCCGGCCCGTCGCCCGGGAACTGCAGGCCTACCGCGACGCCGCCCACAAGGCGGAGAAGGCAGAGGACGCAACGCGGCTTCACCTGGGACTTCGGCACACGTCGACCCAGGCATTCACCACCGGTCTCGCGCACGCCCGTGCCTACGCCGCCGTCCACGGCCACCTCGCCGCACCGATCCACAGCCGGTTCAACGGCTTTGCCCTGGGCCGGTGGCTGTCGAACCACCGGAAATTCCCCGCGATGCCACCCGAACACGTCGCGGAACTCGAGACGCTGGATCCGTGGTGGCGACCACCGTGGACAGTGATGTGGCAGCGCTTCTACTACCAGGCCCGCGACCACACCCGCGCCCGCGGAGCCCTGCGGCCCGAACACGGCTTCCCCACCACCAGCTTCGGCCTGGGCGAATGGCTCTACAACCAGTGCACCGGCTACGACGCCCTGCACCCCGGCCAGCAGCGCCTCCTCGCCGACATCGGCCTCACCCACGACAGCGCCCGGACGGCCCGGCCCCGCCGCAAGCACATGGCCACCCACTTCCAGCGTTTCCTCGCCTGTGCCCGCACCTACGCCGACTCCCACGGCACGCTGGCGAACGCGACCACCGACACCGTCCAGAACGGACTGAAGCTGGGGCAGTGGCTGTCCAACCAGCGCAGCAAGGACCGAGCCCACCAGCTGCGTCACGGCACCCCATCGCCCCGCGCGCTGGCACTGTCGGCGATCGACCCCTGGTGGAACCCGCCCTGGACACTGGAATGGCAGCGCTCCTGGCACCAGGCCCAAAAACACGTCCACAACGGCCACGCCCTGGACACCGCAGCCGGATTCCCCGGCACCACCAGCGCACTCGCCACGTGGCTGACCACCCAGTGCGCCCAGTACGCCACCCTCCTGCCCGACCAGCACGACCTGCTCGCCCGCATCGGAATCACCGCGGACCAGGCCCGAAGTGCCGCCGCCCGGCCCGCCGAACGCGAAGCCGACTTCACCATCGGCCTCGGATACGCACGCTCCTACCACGCCATCCACGGGACCCTCGCCGCCGAAATCGTCACCGCCCACGATGGCTTCCAGCTCGGGCGATGGCTGCGCCGACAGCGCCAGCACGCCCGTACCGACGCCGGCCGGGGTGCACCTCCCTCTGCCGCGGCGAAGGCGCTGGAAAAGGTCGATCCCTGGTGGGGCCCGCCCTGGAGCCTGGCGTGGCAGCGCGCCTGGCAGCACATCCACGACCAGATCAAGGCCGGCCACCGGCTCGACGCCGACCACCACTTCCGCAGCTTCGCCCCCGCCCAGCGCACCTGGCTACGCACACAACGCAACCACTACGACGACCTCCACCCCGGCCAGCAGCGCCTCCTGGCCGACATCGGCCTCACCGGTGAGACGGCCCGCACCCGGCCCCTCAACCCCTACGCCGAAACCGCACTCGCGCACGCCCGCGCCTACGCCGACATCCACCACACCCTGGCCGTGGCCTACTCCACCGTCCACGACGGCTTCCCCCTCGGCCGCTGGCTCAACGACCAACGCCAACAAGCCCGACGCGACACCACCCCCAGCGCCCGCCACCAGGCCCTCACCACGATCGACCCGTGGTGGAACCCGCCCTGGGACCTGGCCTGGCAGCGCGCCTGCACCCGCGCCCGCACCACACAGAACCGCCCCCACGGTGTCCCGGCCGACGTACGCACCTGGATCAGAGCACAACACGCCGCCTGGACACTGCTACGCCCCCAACAGCAACAACTCCTCACCGCCCTGGACATCACCCCCGAAGCCGCCGCCCGCCGCCAAACCAGCCGTGTCTACCCCACAAGCCCAGGCCTCGCCCACGCCCGCACCTACGCCGCCCTGAACGGCCACCTCTCCTGCAGCAAAGACACCCACCACGACGGTTTCGCCCTGGGCGACTGGCTCGTACAAACACGCCGCAGAGCCCGACAAGGCCGCCTGGCCCCCACCACCACCCACACACTCGACACCATCGATCCCTGGTGGTGCCCGCCCTGGCCCAGCATCTGGCAACGCACCTACCAACAGACGAAGTTGAACCACCACACCGGCCAAGCCCACTCCCCCACCCTGCAGCGATGGACCGAACGGCAACGCACCCGCTGGAACACCCTCCACCCTGACCAGCAGGAGCTTCTCTCCGCTATCGGCATCTGCCCCAGCACCTGACCGCCTCGACCAATCTGCAGCGAGGCAGCAACGCGGTCAGGCACGCTATGCCGATGAGCGACGCGCGCTTCTTCAACGACGAACCGTTCCTCGATGACGAGGGGTCCGACCTGCTGGGGCGTGAACAGTACGCGCGGCACGCGGTGGAGTTGCTGGGGCGCGTCCGGGCCCAGACCGAAACCGGCGTCCTGGCTTTGATCGGCCCCTGGGGTTCCGGAAAGTCGACGGTCCTGGGCAAGGTGATACGCCTCCTGCAGTGCCAGGACGGCAGCGAGGACTGGCTGATCGCGGAGCTCAACCCATGGCTGTACTCCGACCTGGAGACGCTGACCGCCGCCCTGTTCAGCGAAGTCCGTGCAGCCCTTCCCAAAGGAAGGCGCTGGTCAGAAGTCCGTAAAACGCTCGGAGGCTTCGGGCAGGCCATCAGCCCCTTGGGCAAGCTCACCGCGCTGGCCGGCCTCGACTCAGAAGGCCTGATCAAGGCTTTCAGCGACCGCATCAGCGGAGACACCAGCGCCTCGGCGGCCAAGCGGAAAGCCGAAGACGCACTGCGGCGGGCAGGGCAGCCCGTCCTGGTCGTCATGGACGATCTGGACCGCCTCACCCCCGACGAACTGCTCCTTGTCTTCAAGCTGGTGCGCCTGGTGGGCCATCTACCGAACGTCTACTACCTGATCAGCTTCGACGAGCAGACGCTGCTGGACGTCCTGCAGCGCAGCGACCTCGTGGGAAACAGCGAGGGCAGGGCCCGCGAGTTCCTGGAAAAGATCATCCAGGTGCGGCTCGACCTTCCAGCGTTCCGCGAACGCGACGCCGCCGCCATGAGTATCCGCGCCCTCAACGCCCTGCTGGACTCCCACGGCCTGTCCATGACGCCAGGCGAGGAACGGCGCTTCTCCGAGGCCTACTTCCGGCACCTGCAAGACAGGCTGCAGACGCCACGGGCCGTGAAACGCTACTTCGGGCAGGCCGACGCCACTCTGAGCTCCCTCGCCGGAAACGTGGACCTGGTCGACTTCCTCATCGTCACCTTCCTGCGCACCAACGAGCCCGGCGTCTACCGGCTCCTGAGACGGCACCGCGCTGAGCTGACTGGTACCAGCATCGACCCAGCACAGCGACACAGCACACAACAGCCCGGCGAACGAGCCGAACGCTGGCGGAACCGGCTGGGCGAAGCCGGCGTGGCCGAAGAACACATCAAAGGCGTGCTCAACCTGCTCGCCCTGCTGTTTCCGAAAGTCCAGCAGGACCTCGGCAACGGCAGCGACACGAAAGCCGCCGCCCAACGCCGTGGGATCGGCAGCATCGACTACTTCGACCGGTACATGGTCTTCGGTGTTCCCGACGACGACCTCCCCGAAGCCGTCTTCGACCAGGCCCTGGCCCAGCTGACCGCCGACGCCCCGGGAGAGGAAGCAGCCGAACTGCTGCTCCGCCTCCGTGACGACACCCACCGCATCACCCGCCGGATCGAGCAGCGCCGCAGCGCTGGCATCCGCCTCCCCGCCGCTGCGCTGCTCAAGGCCATGGCAGACAGCTACGGGCAGCTGACCGCCGAACCGGAAATGATGGGCCTGGTCAACAGTGGCATGAGCCTGCAGTTCCTGGCCCGGGACCTCCTCACCGACCTCCCACCGGAACAAAGAGCTCCCGTACTGGCCGCCATGGCCGCCACCCCCGACGGAACAGTCCTGGCCACTCGGACACTGCACCGCGCCACCAATTCAGACAACGACGACTCCGAGGAAGTACAGACCACCGAAGACTGGTCTCTTCAGGCCCGCGACGCCGTAACCGAGCAGATCGCCCAGCACCTCGTGCCCACCACGGGCAGACCTGCTGAGGAACTCACCGAGTCCGACACCGACCTGATCTGGATGTGGCGCCACACCCGCCCCGACAGCCTGCGCCCCTGGCTACGCGAACGTCTCGACAACGGATGGGAACCCCTCCCCCTCCTGGGCAAACTCCTCCACCCCACGTCACGCCCGCACCGCCTGATCGATGAGAGTGTCCTGGCCGGCCTCGACGCGATGTTCGGTCTCGACAACCTCTACACACGCCTGGATCCCCTCCTCCAGGCCGAGACCGGCAACAGCCCTGCCGACGAACACCACGCCAACATCCTCCAAGCACTCCGCGAGCACCGCCCCAGCCAACCCTCACCCCACAACGGCACCACCACCTGACCGCCCTGAAAGAAAGGGCCCGCGCTCCTTCTTCGAGTAGCGGCCCAATCCATCTGCATGCCACCCAGGCAAACTGCACAACCCCAGGCCAGCAACCAACAGAACCCCGTCAGGCCACCCTCAACAGCACTATCAGCACCAAAATACGAACCACTACAACTGAGAAAGCCCAGCTCAGAGGGCACACACCACGCACAAAAAACTACCCGCGACA
>NZ_JAVFVX010000155.1:0-13319 GCF_033441795.1 Streptomyces sp. ADMS
CCGCCCCTGCCCATCGGGCAGGGGCGGACGTCTGTATGGCCGGTCCACGGCTGGTCACCGCACTCAGTTACCCGAAACCGTGACCTTCTCGTCGTTCTTCAACTCGTTCACCAGCGTCTTCACCTTCGCCTCGTCCCAGACGAGGTTGCCGCCGGTCGAACCCGAGATCGGCATGTTCATGGACGTGCCGTCGCCGCCCGTGACGCCCTTCATCGCCCAGAACATGTCGGCCAGGTCGAACAGACCCATGTCCTTGTCGACGATCAGGGTGTCGAGGCCCGCGCTCATCGTCGGGTAGAGCTTGAAGGGGTTCAGGATCGTGCCCGGCGTCGCGGTCTGGCTCGCCAGCGCGGCGAGGAACTTCTGCTGGTTCTTCGTACGGTCGAGGTCGCTGCCCGCGAGGGCGTACCGGGTACGGACGAAGGCCAGGGCCTGCTCACCGTTGAGGGTCTGCTCGCCCGCCGTGAAGTTCGCGCCCGACTTCGTGTCCTTCATCCCGCCCTTGGGGATGGTGAGCTCGACGCCGCCGACCGCGTCCACGATGTTCGCGAAGCCGGCGAAGCCGATCTCGACGTAGTGGTCGATGCGCAGACCGGTGTTGAACTCGACTGTACGGACGAGGAGTTCGGGCCCGTCCTCCGCGTACGCCGCGTTCAGCTTCACGTGCCGGCCCGTGCCCTTGTACGTCTTGCCGGACTCGGAGCCCACGAAGCTCGGGATCTCCACGTCCGAGTCACGGGGGAGGGAGACGAGGGTCGGGCCGTTGCCGCCGGTGTGCAGGATCATCATCGAGTCCGTGCGCTTGCCCTCGGCGGACCCGGTGCGCAGCTTCTTCTTCTCCTCGGCGGACAGACCCGCACGGCTGTCGGAACCGACGATCAGATAGTTCGTGCCCTCGCCCGCGTCCGGCCGGTCGATGACCTTGGACAGGTCGACCTGACGGTTCAGCTTGCCGTCGGCCCAGAAATACGTACTGACGGACACCACGACCAGCAGCGTGACCACGGTGATCGCGGTCCACTTGACGCGCTTGCGCCAGTCCGGCGCGGAACGGAGGCCGCCACTCCTCATGACACCGGGCCCGCCCGGCCCGCCGCCCGATCCACCGGCGCTCGGCGAGCCGCCGTAGACCTGGCCGGTGTTGTACCCGCTGTCGTAACCGTTCCCGTTCCCGTAAGGGTCCTGGCCCTGGTTACCGGCGTACGGCTGCTGCTGCGGGACCCCGCCGCCGTACGGCGGGGCGGCGGGGTTCTGGCCGCCCTGGCCGCGCTGGACCTGCCGCATCACGCGCGCACTCTCGGGCTGTGCGTTCGCGCTGCCGCGTCCGTACCGGTTGTTGCGGTTGTCGTCGGACCACGCGTCGGGCCAATCGTTCATGCGGACCAGTGTGCAGTGCTGGGCCATGCCCTATACAAGGGTCGAAGGAAATTAGAAGCAGTGCTGTTGCGAAGCTGACACAAATCGCCCATGTGTACGCCCGGCATGAGGTGGAGGTCATGACGGACCAGGCCACCAGGGCAGAAGCGGCGCCCCCGGGCAAGCCGGCCTCCGCCCATGGAGCTCCCCTGCTACGGCCCTGAACGGGCTTGTCCCAGCGGCGGGGGCGGGTGGGAGACCAAACTCACCGACACCCCACCTGATCCCCCGTGGTCACCCCGGGCTCCTCCACCCGAACCTTCCGCACTCCCCGGTAATCCGCCCCCACAACCACCTTCAGCACCGCCCCCTGCCCCCGCACCGCCCGCAACGAACTCCCCGGCAACGCCGCCGCCAACGACTTCGCGGACCGGTCCCACCGGGGGTCGTACACGATCACCGTCCGACCCACCTCCCGATCCCGCGCATTCACCGGCACCCGGGTGGTCCGAAACCCGGTCGCGGCCAACGCCGTATCCACCTTCCGCCCGAGCCCGGCCGTGAGCGTCCCGTTCTCGACCTGCACCCGGATCTGCTGGGGCGCCACCTCCACCCTGACCGGCGCACCCCCCTCACCGCCGCCGCCCCGCCGCACCGCCAGCGGCTCGTCCTCCCGCAGCGCCCGGAACAGTCGCCCCGCCTTCGCCGCGTCCCACTTCAACGTCGAACCGATGCCCTTCACGGCGTACCCCATCCGCCCGATCGGCACGGTCGTGAACTCGGACGACGCCGGAGAGAAGTTCCGCATCGCCCGCCCGAGGTCCAGCAGTTCACCCGTACCGAACTCCTTGTCCGCCCGCACGGACCCGAGCACCGCCCGGGTGATGTCCCGGAACTTCATCGGGTTCAGCAGCACCCCGGACGACGTGGACTGCGCGATCAGCGCCGCCATGAACCGCTGCTGGCGCTGCATGCGTCCCAGGTCGGAGGAGCCGTCGGCGTGCCGGGAGCGGACGTACTGCAATGCCTCCCCACCGCTCAACTCGTGCGTACCGGCGGCCAGATCCAGCCCCGTGTACGAGTCCCTCAGCGGCTTCGCCGTACAGATCTCGACTCCCCCCAGCACATCCACCGTCTTCATGAAGCTGGTGAAGTCGATCTCCAGATAGTGGTCGATCTTCACGTGCGTCATGTGCTCCACCGTCCGCACGGTGAGGTTCGGACCGCCCTCCGCGTACGCCGCGTTCAGCTTGATGACGTGGCCCCCGTGCCGGCGTCCGGTGATCCGGTCGGTGTGCGGGGGCGTCTCGGCGTACGAGTCGCGCGGCAGGCTGACCACGCTCGCCCGCTCCCGGTCCTCCGAGATGTGCACGATCATCATCGTGTCGGTGCAGTTGCAGGGCGCGCCGCCGAGCCGGTACTTCCGCCGCTCGGTCTCGCTGATCCCGTCCCGGCCGTCCGTGCCGACCAGCAGCACGTTCATGCCGTGGCCCGCCCGTGGACGGTTCTTCATGTCCTTGAAGGGGTCGACGCGGTCGATGTCGGCGTCGAGGCTGGTGACGACCGCGTGCCCGATCCCGGCCGCGGCGAGCACCACGACGGACAGCGTCGTCACCGCCCGCATGGCCCAGCGTGGCTTCTTCCGCCGTACGGGGGGACGCGGACGCCCGGACGACGGCCGTGGCCGGCGCTGCGGGGATCGGGGGGCTGCGGGGGATGCGGGGGATGCAGGCATGGGGGGACACCTCCGCGAAGGCTGGCCGGGGGGAGGAACAGGGAGGAACGGGAGGAGAGAGGGGGCCGAACGTGGGATCCGTCAGCACCGTAGGCCGATACGATCTGCGGCCCGGCTCTGCGGGCGGGCGGCGCGCGTCGGTGTCCCCCGTTCGCGGTAACGTGAGCCCCCTATGAACGCCAAGCCCGACGTGCAGCTGCCCGCCGTGTCCGTGATCATGCCCGTCCTCAACGAGGAGCGGCATCTGCGCGGAGCCGTCCAAGCGATCCTCGCCCAGGAGTACGCCGGCGAGATGGAGGTCGTGATCGCCCTCGGTCCGTCCACGGACCGCACGGACGAGATCGCCGCCGAGCTGGTACGGGAGACCGCGGCCGACGCGAGCAAGCGCGTCCACACCGTCCCCAATCCGACCGGCCGTACGCCCGCCGCGCTGAACGCCGCGATCAAGGCGTCCCGCCACCCCGTCGTCGTACGCGTCGACGGCCACGGCATGCTCTCGCCCGACTACATCGCGACCGCGGTACGTCTCCTCGACGAGACCGGCGCGCAGAACGTCGGCGGGATCATGCACGCCGAGGGCGAGAACGCCTGGGAGCACGCGGTCGCCGCCGCGATGACCTCGAAAATCGGGGTCGGCAACGCCGCCTTCCACACGGGGGGCAAGGCCGGGCCCGCGGAGACCGTGTACCTGGGTGTCTTCCGCCGGGCCGCTCTTGAGCAACAGGGCGGCTACAACGTGGAGTTCATCCGCGCCCAGGACTGGGAGCTGAACTTCCGGATCCGGGAGGCGGGCGGCCTCATCTGGTTCTCGCCCGAGCTGCGGGTGTCGTACCGGCCGAGGCCCTCCGTGCGCGCGCTGGCCAAGCAGTACAAGGACTACGGCCGCTGGCGCCATGTCGTGGCCCGCTACCACGAGGGTTCCATCAACCTGCGTTACCTCGCCCCGCCCACCGCCGTGGTCGCGACAGCGGCGGGCGTGCTGCTGGGCGCCGTACTGACGCCGTGGGCCTTCCTGGTGCCCGGCGGTTATCTCGCGGCGATCGCGGCCGGCTCGGTCCCGGCGGGCAGGGGGCTCTCGCTGAAGGCCCGGCTGCAGATCCCCGTCGCCCTCGCCACCATGCACATGTGCTGGGGCTGGGGCTTCCTGACGAGTCCACGGTCGCTTGCCCGCAAGGTGATCGCGGCCCGTCGGCCCGCGGTACGGGACGGCGCGAACGCGGCCTGAGACACCACGATTCGGGGGGCATGTCGTCATCCGACGACATGCCCCCCGGCTCGTTGCTCTCGTGCTTGTCTACCAGCGGTAGGGCGAGTACACGTCCATGCACGCGTCGGTGTCCGAACCGACCAGCGCGTCGGCGGTGTCGGGCAGCTGCCCGGCCTTCGGCGCGGTCTGCTTCGGGTAGGTGTCGCCCTCGCGCCAGTCTGCGCCCACGATCACCGTCACACCCGAGACGTCCGTCGACTTCTTCACCGAACTCGTGGGAATCCCCAGGGACTTGGCGACGAGCTGGGCGTCGCCCGCCAGGTCGGCGCTCGGGTAGCGCACGACCGTCTTGTCCAGGGACAGCGAACCGGACGTGTCCGCCGCCGCGTTGGTGAAGCCCTTGCCGGAGAGGATCCCGCTGACCGCGGTCGCCCGGCCCCCGACCGCGGTCAGCGTGGCCGTCCGGGTTCCGTTCTGCACGAGCACGCCGATCCTGCCGGGATCGGCCGCCGGGTCGGTCGAAGCCGTCGCCGAGGCCGACGCCGTCGGGGCCTTCGTCGCCGAGGTGCCGCCCTTGTCGTCGAACGAGATGTCGTCGCGGAGCATCGTCCACATCGTCTCGGCGTCGGCGTCGGCCGCCACCAGATGGTTCGCGTTCCGGGGGTCCACGACGGTCGGCATCGTCGTCATCGTGATGCGGTCGGTCGGCACCGACTTGAGCTGCATGCCCAGGTCGTACAGCTCCTTGACCGTGCCGAGCTCCTCGGACACCGTCAGGGACTTGGTGGCCGCCTCGGCCAGGCCGGTCAGCCGTCCGGCGTCCGAGAAGACGTTCTGTGCCTTCAGCGTGCGGATCATCGAGTTCATGTACATGTGCTGGGCCTTGGCGCGCCCCAGGTCGCTGTAGAAGGCGTGCCGGGTACGCAGCCACTGCAGCGCCGTCTCGCCCTGGACCTTCTGCTTGCCGGCCTTGAGCTTGAGCCCGGAGCCGCCGGACACATTGGCCAGCGGGCGGTCCCACACGTTCTGCTTCACGCAGACCTCGACGCCGCCGATGGCGTCGGCCATCTTCACCACGCCCGCGAAGTCGATCGTCATCCAGTGGTCGATGTAGACCCCGGTGAGGTTCTGCCAGGTGGCCAGCGTGCAGCCGGCGCCGCCCCGGGCGAGCGAGGTGTTGATGATGTCGTTGGTCGCCGCGAACGTGTCACCGGTGTCGGGGTCCGTGCACTTCGGTATGTCGACCCGGGTGTCGCGCGGGATGCTCACCACGGCCGCGCTTCTGCGGTCGGCGGAGAGGTGGACCAGCATCTGGACGTCGCCCAGTGGCGGGTTGCCGCGGTTGGCCTTGCTGCCGCCGAGCGCCACGTTCGCGTCGGAGTTACGGCTGTCCGAGCCGATCAGCAGGATGTTCAGCGGAGTCTGCCCGGCCGCGTTCGGCTCGGTCTTCTGCGCCTTGGAGTCGCCGCTGCTGCGCTTGCCCTTCTGGATGTTGCCGTTCAGGTGCTCGTAGTAGAAATATCCGGCGCCTGCCGTGCCGAGTATCAGCACCGAGAGGGTCGCCGCCGACCAGCGCAGCACCTTGCGTTTGCCGGGCCGCCGCCGTCTTCCCCTCTGACCGCCACCACTGCTGTCGCTGTCGCTGTCGCCGTCCCCGGACTCGCCCCTCTGCTCGTGCGAGCCGTCGCGCTGTCCCGGAACCCGAGCAGGCCGGACGCCTGGTCGCGTCCCCTCCCCGTGCACACTGCTCTGTGTCATTCCCCTGCCTCCCCACCCTTGCGCCGTCGAACAGGCCTGCCTTGCGTCCTGTGAGACGCAAGGCAGGCCTGTCTGGTCAATCGACGCACCAAAAACCCGCACCGGACAACTGGCAAAGACACTCACTGACCCACCGGACCGACCAACAGACCGATCAGCTGATCAGATCAGCCGTCTGCTCAACTGATCGCTCAACAAGTCTGTTCAACGGGTCTGACCAATAAGTGTGACCAATCGTTGTGCTCAGCTGGCGCACTGCACCTTGTCCGCCGTGGACTGGCCCTCCACGGTCGGTGCCTTCGCCGGTGCGGTGAGCGAGACGCCGGCCCCCTTGAAGTCCTTGCCGAGGGTCAGCGTCATGGTGGGCAGCCCCTGGGAGTTCGTCACGCTCTCGCCGGGCTTCATCGCCGAACCGGACAGCCCCATGATGGCGGCCAGCCGCCGGGCCTGGTCGGCCTGGTCGGGCGCGTACTCCAGCGTCGTCTTCGCGAGTTCCGCCGAGGCGTTGCCCGCGTTCTCGGACTTGGTCACGCCCTCATCATTCTGCAGGTAGCTGAGAGTCTCCTGTGCGGAGCCGGCGGGGGCGCCGCCGTTCAGGATCTGCACCCGCACCTCGGAGGCGGCGGACTTGGTGCCCTTGAGGCGGGCCGCGACGGCAGCCGCCTCCTTCGCCTTCTGCTGCTTGACCGCGGTGAACGACACGTCGTTGTTGATCGCGTCGAACACCTCGGGGGCCGTCGGGCCGACGACGACCGTCGCCCGGACCGTCTCGGCCGGGTTGTCGATCACCGGGACGGTCATGAAGGTGATGTTCTTCGTCGGCACCTTCTTCAGCTCCAGCGCCACGTCCTTGAGCGTGGAGACCTTGCCGAGACCGGTGTCCACGGTCAGCGCCTTGGTTGCCGCCTCGGCGAGCTTCAGCAGCTTGGTCGGGTTGGTCAGGGTGTCGCTGGAGGCCATCTTGCGCATCAGCGAGCTGAGGAACTGCTGCTGCACCTTGATCCGGTCCAGGTCGCCCTGGTTGCCGAAGCTGTGCCGCGTACGGACGAAGGCGAGCGCCTGCTCTCCCTCGACCGTCGACTTGCCGGCGGGCAGCTTCAGCTTCGAGTCCTTGTCGTTGACGGCCTTCTCCACACAGACCTCGACCCCGCCCACAGCCGTCGTCAGCGTCTTCACCGCGTTGAAGTCGGCCATCATGAAGTGGTCCGGCGAGATACCGGTGACCTCCTTCACCGTGCGCATGGTGCAGCCCGGGTCGCGCTCGTCCTGCCCGAGGCTGGTGTTGAAGCGGACGCCCTGGGTGCCCGGGATGATCTCCTCGGACCCGTCCTCCTGGACGGTCGGACAGTCCGGGACGTCGACGATCAGGTCACGCGGAATGCTCAGCGCGGTCGCGTTCGTCCGGTCCTTGGAGACGTGCAGCAGGATCGTCGTGTCGGCGTGCCCGACGCTGCCCGCGTCGCCGTAGGACTCGTTGCCCGCACCGGTGCGCTTGTCCGTACCGATGATGAGGATGTTGAAGGCCTCGTCCTTGCTGAAGCCGGACTTGCCCGCATTACCGACGTCGGTCGTCTGGACGTTGTCCTCAAGGTGCCTGAGGTAGAAGTAGCCGCCTGCTGCGGCGGCGACCATGACGAAGGCCATGGTCCCGCCGGTCCAGAGCAGCACCTTCTTGGCCTTCGGCTTCTTCTTCTCCGGGGCCCGCGAGCGACGCCGCCCGGGCGGTGGATCCTCGGGCGCGCCGCGACGCCGTCTCGGTGGCGGCACCTGCCCGGGCACCCCGTGCGTCTCTCGTTCCTGCTCCCGCTCCGGTGCCGCCGAACGCCCGCGTCCCGCACCCGCGTTGGCGGGCGTGGCTCGACGAGGTCCCGGGACCGCCGATTGCGGTGCGGAAGGAGTCAGTCGCAGTTCGTATTCGCCGGTGCTCGGGTTGAGCACCCACTGGTCTGCGGGGTCGATGTCGTCCGCCCGCCCACGGCCTTGCGCGTCCACGGTTGTCTGAATCCTCCGTCGGGGCCACGCGGCGCCTTTCCCCCTCCAAAGGCGCTCGGGTCTCGGTCTCCGGTGTGCACACGACACGTGTCCTGGCACACCGGATCGCTCACACTATCCGTCCGGTTGGTCGTCAAGCGACGACGGTGACAAATTCCACGTCCCTACAACTGGGCAATCCACCCATTTTCTTGAACTAAAGTCCGCCCACTTGGCAAGCGCTTTACCCGCAGGAGGCCTGGGCGGCCGTGTTGCCGCGAAAAGTGGGTACGGAGGGCGGGGGGACGGAATCACCCCGAACCGGGATTTCCTCCGTGACGGCGACCGGCGAATCCGTCCGCAGCCGCTCGAACAATCGCCCTGCGTCCGGCTCCACGAGTTGGTCGCGATTGACGTTGTAGGCGTACGACTCCCGCGGAACAGTCAGGAACTGCACACGTTCGGTAGCGATATCGCGCATGCCGCGCACCAATTCGTACAATCCACGCAGACTGGCCAGGGCCGGGTCCGTGGTGAGTGACGATGTCGCGGCGTCGAGCACCGGATAGAGCTTGACCGGGTTCAGCAGGACGTCATTGCTCTGCACCTTCTCGACGAGCGCCCCGAGGAAACGCTGCTGCCGGTCCATCCGCGCGGTGTCACTCCCGTTGCCGAGGGACTTCCGCGCCCGCACGTACCCGAGCGCCTGCTCGCCGTCGAGCGTCACCTTCCCGGCGGGCAGCCGCAGTCTGGCCTCGCGGTCGTCGACCGGTTCCGTCAGACACACCTCGACCCCGTCGACGGCGTCGACCATGTCCTTGAAACCGTCGAAGTCGACGACCACGTGATGGTCGATCCGAATGTCCGTCAGCATCTCGACGGTACGGATCGTGCAGGCCGAACCGCCCTGCTGGAAGGCGTAGTTGAACATCGCGAACATGGGTTCGCTCCGACTCCCGTCGGGCCGCAGGCAGCTCGGCACGTCCACCATCAGATCGCGGGGCAGGGACATGGCGGTGGCGCTGCGCCGGCCGGCGGGCAGATGCAACAGGATGGCCGTGTCCGACCTCTCCGTCCCGGAGTCACGCCCGTACTTCCGGTTCCCGTTTCCGGCCCGCGAGTCGGACCCGATCAACAGGATGTTCTGCGCCCCACGCACGAGCGAGGTGGGCCGCTCCTTCTCGTACCGGGCGAGCTCGGCGGCGGCGCCGCGATCGGGGGTGATGTTCCCGTCGAGTTTGGCGTAGACCCCCAGGCCGACCCCGACGGCGCCGAGCGAGCCCAGCCCGACGCCGAGGGCGGCCCGCCGGAGCCAACGGCGCCGCCGGCCGACGGCGGTGACCCCGGCGCCGGGTCCGAGGGGGCCTGCGGTCTCGGTCACGGCTGGGCCTGCCCCTCCACGGCGTGTACGTGCTCCTACGACCATGACTCGGAATGCGGGCCGAGGGTGGCCGCTGGGAGGCCGAACGGATGAACGCCGGGGTCGGACACCTGCTCAGGGGCGCGTGGGACTGCGCGACAAGCCCCCACCGCCCTGCGGCCTGAAAGCAACCCTCACCCGCGGCGCGTAGCCGTGACCCGCTCATCCTCGACCCGCTTGGCCACCGCATCCTCGGACGCCTGCTCCAGATGCCGGCACAGCACAACAGACCCCCCGGTCGCGAGCGGCGAGTACAACCCCGCGCTGACCCCCTCCCACGTGTCGTACCCCAGCCCCGAGAGCAACCGGGACCCCGGCCCCGTAAGCCCGAACGCCACCGCATCCGCCCCGGCCCGCTCCACGACCTCCGCCCCGGTCAACTCCGCCCCGGCCACGATCAGCGCGGGAGCCTCCGGATCGACGGGCGCGTACGGTGCGAACCGGTCCCCCTGGCTGGGCACCTCCACCGCGTAGTCCGCGAAGCCGGCCGGGACCTGCGGAAACCGCCCGCCCAACGGCCGCAGCGCGAGAGCGACCCGCTCACCGGAACACGCGCGCGCCGCGTCCAGCGTGTCGGGCCCGCTGACGACGATGTCGGCCGCCCCGGGTTCGCCCGCCATGTCCGCGACGACACCCACCGACGAACACGCCAGCAGCCACACCGCCGTCTGCCAGTGTGCGGGCAGCAGCAGTGCGACCCGGTCACCGGGCTCGGCGGACAACTCGTCCTGGAGGAGGTTCGCGGTCTTGGCCACCCAATTGGCGAAGGTGGCCACGGACAATTCGACGCGTTCCCCCGTGGCGTCGTCGTAGAAGGTCACCAGGGGGCGTGCGGGGTCCGCGGCGAGCGCGGAACGCAGCAGGTCGGCAGGGGTGCGGTCGGTGGCGTTCACCCGCGCAAGGGTACGCGTGGCCGCTCTCGCGGACCGACCCGCGGGGGCACCGGTTCGGGCGAACACGCCCGACTGCCCGTCAGTTCATCGTTGGACAGGTATGTATGACTATGTCCAGGATCAGGGGCATGCGTGGATATCTCTCTGCCTCGATCGGCGTCACCTGTGCAACGGCCCTGGCGCTCCCGATGACCCTGCCCGCGACCCCGGCCGCAGCTCTGGCGAGGCCCGCCGAGGCAAGACCGGCAAAGGCGGCCACCGCCGCTCCCGCCGTCCCCGGCAGCACCCAGTCGCTCCCCCTCGCCCCCCGCCCCGGTGACCGCATCCTCGGCTCGGCCGCCGAACAGGGCCTCTACCGTCCGGACGTACGGCACTTCTCGCTGGTCGGCGTCGTCTGGGACAACCCGGACACCGAGCTGTACGGCCGCGTCGAGGTCCGTACCCGGGAGGCCGGTGGCGGTCACTGGTCCGGCTGGCAGGACATGGAGACGCACAACCATGCGCACGGGGCCGACCCCGACACCGCCGAACGCGCCTCGGGCCGGGTCCGAGGCTCCACGGCACCGCTGTGGGTGGGCGACTCGGACGGAGTGGAGGTGCGCGTACGGGCGGACGGCGACGGCCGAGCGCTGGGCGCCCGCTCCCCCCTCCCCGCGGGCCTGCGCCTCGAACTGGTGGACCCGGGAACGGCACCCGCGGGATCCGGAGGGCGGCGCGCCCTCGACACGGGGGCGGCGGAGGCCGAGCACTCCACCGGGTCGGCGGAGTCGGCCGCGGCGAACGCGGACCTCGCCCCCCTCGGCGCCACCGAGATCCCGGCGCTGAACAGACAGCAGACGGAACAGGAAGCGGTCACGCTGCAGCGTTCGGAGATGCGGCAGGAAGAACGACGGGTGAAGCCGTACATCGGCCCGCGCCCGCGGATCGTCACCCGACGCGGCTGGAGCGCCGACGAGAAGCTGCGGGAACGCGGCTTCGTCTACACGAAGAAGGTGAGGGCGGCCTTCGTGCACCACACGGCCTCGGGCAACAAGTACTGGTGCTCGGAGGTCACGTCCGTCATCCGCAGCATCTACCGCTACCACGTGCTGAGTAGCGGCTGGCGGGACATCGGCTACAACTTCCTCGTCGACCGGTGCGGAAACATCTACGAGGGGCGCGCCGGCGGCCTGGCGAAGGCGGTGATGGGCGCACACACGCTCGGCTTCAACACCGACAGCATGGGGATCGCCGTCCTCGGAACTTTCGGCAGCTCCAAGCCGTCCAAAGCGGCAGTGGGGGCGATCGCGCGGCTCACCGCCTGGAAGCTGGGCCTTTACGGGGCCAATCCGAACGGTAAGACATACCTGACATCGGGTGGTGGAAATCTCTATCAAAAAGGAAAGAACGTACGACTGAACGTGATCTCCGGCCACCGGGACGGCTTCGCCACCGAGTGCCCGGGCCGGCTGCTCTACGGGAAGCTCGGCTCGGCGCGCGAGACGGCGGCCAAGTACCAGGGGCGATGAGGATTCTGGCCGGCCGAAAGACGTTTCGGCCGGTCCCGGCAGGAAGCAGGGACGACAGGTGACAGAAGCGATTCTTCTGGTCGGCGGCAAGGGCACCCGGCTGCGTCCGCTCACCGTGCACACCCCGAAGCCGATGGTCCCGGCGGCCGGGGTCCCCTTCCTGACACACCAGTTGGCGAGAGCGAGAGCGGCGGGCGTGGAGCACGTCGTCCTGGCGACCTCCTACCTGGCCGAGGTGTTCGAACCGCACTTCGGCGACGGCTCGTCGCTCGGCCTCCACCTGGAGTACGTCACGGAGGAGGAACCCCTCGGCACGGGCGGCGCGATCCGCAACGTGGCCTCGCGCCTGCACTCGGGGCCCGAGGACCCGGTCCTGGTCTTCAACGGCGACATCCTGACGGGCCTGGACATCAGGGCCCTGGTACGCACCCACGAGTCGAAGTCGGCGGACGTCTCGCTCCACCTGACCCGGGTGACGGACCCCAGGGCCTACGGCCTGGTCCCTACGGACGGGACAGGCCGGGTGACAGCGTTCCTGGAGAAACCGCAGACTCCGGAGGAGATCGTCACCGACCAGATCAACGCGGGGGCGTACGTCTTCCGCCGCTCGGTCATCGACACGATTCCGGCGGGCCGCCCGGTGTCGGTGGAAAGAGAAACGTTCCCGGAACTCCTCTCCATCGGCGCGCACCTGCAGGGCCTTGTCGACTCGGCGTACTGGCTGGACCTGGGCACCCCGGCGGCCTTCGTCCGCGGCTCGGCGGACCTGGTCCTGGGTCGCGCCCCGTCCCCCGCGGTTCCCGGTCGCTGCGGCGACCGCCTGATCCTCCCCTCGGCCCGAGTGGCCCCCGACGCCAAACTGACCGGCGGCACGGTGGTGGGGGAGGGCGCGTTCGTGGCGGAGGGCGCGCGCGTCTCGGGCAGCACGATCCTGGCGGGCGCGGTGGTCGAACCGGGCGCGGTCATCACCGACTCCCTGATCGGCACGAGGGCCCGCGTGGGCGAACGCTCGGTCCTGACCGGCACGGTGATCGGCGACGGCGCGATCATCGGCGCGGACAACGAACTGAGGGAGGGCGTACGGGTGTGGTGCGACGCGAGAATCCCGGCGGGCGCGCTCCGCTTCTCGTCGGACCAGTAGCCCCGCCCACGCGGCCGGGCGTTGGAAAGACGAACCCGCTGCAGCCCAGGCAGCGTCTCCCACCCACAGCCGCCCCGCCGACCAGTAACAGGGCCCAGGTCCGGCCCCCGCCCCCGACCGCCCGCTGCTGAAGACGCTGCTCAGGCTTCTCTCCCACCCACCTGCCCCCGCGGTGTCTGCAGCCCAGGCAGCACCCCGCCAGTGCTGGCCGGTACCTCTCTAGCGTTGGCCGGTGCTTCTCCAGTGCCGGCCGGCCCCCCCTCCAGCGCCGTCCGGAGACTCTGCTGCGCAATTCCTCGGGGCCGCTGGACTGCACTCCGCGACCTGCGG
>NZ_JAVFVX010000156.1:0-12901 GCF_033441795.1 Streptomyces sp. ADMS
GCGACACGGCGATGGAGGAGGCCACCTTCCTCTCCCGCTTCGCCAAGTCCGTGACGATCGTCCACCGCCGGGACACCTTGCGCGCCTCCAAGGCGATGCAGGAGCGCGCCTTCGCCGACCCGAAGATCCGCTTCGTCTGGGACAGCGAGGTCGCCGAGATCCAGGGCGACCCGAAGCTCGCCGGACTGAAACTGCGCAACCTCAAGACGGGCGAACTGTCGGACCTGGCTGTGACGGGCTTGTTCATCGCGATCGGCCACGACCCGCGCACCGAGCTCTTCAAGGGCCAGCTGGAGCTCGACGAAGAGGGCTACCTGAAGGTCGACGCGCCCTCGACGCGGACCAACCTGAGCGGTGTATTCGGCGCCGGTGACGTGGTCGACCACACCTACCGGCAGGCGATCACCGCCTCCGGCACCGGTTGCTCCTCGGCTCTGGACGCCGAGCGCTTCCTCGCCGCTCTGACGGACCACGAGGAGCAGGCCGAGCCCGAGAAGACCGCTGTCTGATCCCCATCCGCCCCACCGCAGCATCGAGTTAAGGAGCCCCTGTGGCCGGCACCCTGAAGAACGTGACCGACGACTCCTTCGACGAGGACGTCCTCAAGAGCGACAAGCCTGTCCTGGTGGACTTCTGGGCCGCATGGTGCGGACCGTGCCGCCAGATCGCGCCGTCCCTTGAGGCGATCGCCGCCGAGTACGGCGACAAGATCGAGGTCGTCAAGCTCAACATCGACGAGAACCCCGGTATCGCCGCAAAGTACGGCGTGATGTCCATCCCGACCCTGAACGTCTACCAGGGTGGCGAGGTCGCCAAGACCATCGTCGGCGCCAAGCCGAAGGCCGCGATCGTGCGTGACCTTGAGGACTTCATCGCCGAGTAGTCGACGCAGCAGCCGATGTTTCACGTGAAACACGAGTGGGCCGGCCCGAAAGGGCCGGCCCACTCGTGTTTTGTCAGCGCCTAGAGCGGCCGCAGCACCGGTTCTTTCTGCACTGCTCCCAGCAAACGGTCGAGCGCCATCTCCACGTCTTCCTTCCAGGAGAGCGTCGTCCGCAGCTCCAACCGAAGCCGAGGATGCACGGGATGGGGCCGCACCGTCTTGAAGCCCACGGCGAGAAGATGGTCAGCGGGCAGGACGCAGGCCGCTTCCTTCCAGCGGGCGTCGCCAAAGGCCTCGATCGCCTTGACGCCCCGTCGTAGAAGATCTTTGGCGACCGTCTGAACCATCACGCGCCCCAGTCCCTGCCCCTGGTAGCCCGGCACGATGAACGCGGTCATCAGCTGCACCGCGTCCGGCGAGACCGGGCTTGTGGGGAACGCTGTGGAACGGGGCACATAAGCCGGAGGGGCATACAGAACGAACCCCACAGGATTGTCGTCAACGTAGACGACACGGCCGCAGGAGCCCCAGTCGAGCAGGACGGCCGAGATCCACGCTTCCTTCTCCAGCTCGGGCCTGCCCGCCTTTACTGCGGCTTCGCCGCTGACGGGATCCAGTTCCCAGAAGACACACGCACGACAGCGCTTGGGAAGGTCCTGAAGGTTGTCCAGCGTGAGCGGTACGAGCCGACGCCCCATGAAGGCTGTTCCTCGCTTCCTTCGCCCGCGGCATCGCGGGCGGCTGTCAGAGCGCTCCGTTCCCTGAGCAGACTGCCGACGAACCCGCCGACAGCACCCAGTCCCAGACCCACGCTCACCAGTCCGGTACGGCTCACCGTTCGCATGGCCCCGCCTCCCCATCACAGGTGCTGCCAGGTGAATGCGCCATACTCGATCGCATCGTATCCACCAAGCGATTGCATCGATACCGCCTGAAAGCAAAGAGCGGGCCGTGTCCCGGTACACACCGGACACAGCCCGCTCTGACTGTCAGCCGAGTGCATACCGCCCGGCCGGCGCAGGCCTCAGTCCCCCGATTCCTCGGAATCGTCGTCCAGAAGGCTCTTCTGAAGGACCGGACCCTCGCCCGGGGCGAGGGTGCTGAGGATGCGCTCCAGATCCTCCATCGAGGCGAACTCGACGGTGATCTTGCCCCTCTTCTGGCCGAGGTCCACCTTCACCCGCGTCTCGAAGCGGTCCGAGAGACGGCCCGCGAGATCGGTCAGCGCCGGAGACACCAGGGCACCAGCCCGCGGTCCCTTGGCCCTCGCAGCCGCCTTCGGGCGTGAGCCCATCAGGGTCACGATCTCCTCGACAGCCCGGACCGAGAGCCCTTCAGCCACGATCCGGTGAGCCAGCCGGTCCTGCTCCTCCGAGTCGTCCACGGAAAGAAGCGCCCGGGCGTGCCCGGCAGAGAGGACTCCGGCGGCGACACGGCGCTGGACCGCCGGCGAGAGCTTCAGCAGACGCAGGGTGTTGGAGACCTGCGGACGGGAACGGCCGATCCGGTCCGCCAGCTGATCGTGCGTGCAATGGAAGTCCTGAAGCAACTGGTCGTAGGCGGCAGCCTCTTCCAGTGGGTTCAGCTGCGCCCGGTGCAGGTTCTCCAGCAACGCGTCCAGGAGGAGCTTCTCGTCCTCCGTGGCCCGCACGATAGCCGGGATCGCATCGAGGCCCGCCTCACGGCAGGCCCGCCAACGCCGCTCGCCCATGATGAGCTCGTAGCGAGCGGGACCCACCTGCCGTACGACGACGGGCTGGAGGAGACCGACCTCCTTGATGGAGGTGACCAGCTCGGCCAGCGCGTCCTCGTCGAACACATCACGCGGCTGTCGCGGATTCGGCGTGATGGAGTCGAGGGGCAACTCGGCGAAGTAGGCGCCGACAGGAGGCGCTGGTGCATCCCCGAAGCCGTTCGAGGAAGCCTCATCTGTTTCACGTGAAACAGGCGGGAGCGTGGCCACCTTCGCCGCGGCCACTCCACGCTCAGCCGTCAGTACCGGTACCGCCGCCGGTGAGGTGGAGGCAGTGCCCCCCATCGCCGGTGGCGTCGGCCTGTCTCCGGTCGGTGCAGCTGGGATCAGTGCGCCGAGACCACGACCCAACCCCCTCCGTCGCTCGCTCACTGGATACCCTCCACGATGCTCTGTTCGCTTTGTGCGCCGATGTGGGCGTGCTGCGCGTTATAGCTGACGCCGACACCCTTCAGCGCGATTTCCCGGGCCGCCTCAAGATAGGACAGGGCACCGCTCGATCCTGGATCGTAGGTGAGCACCGTCTGTCCATAGCTCGGCGCCTCTGAGATTCGGACGGAGCGCGGAATGCTCGTCCGCAGCACTTCGTCGCCGAAGTGGTTGCGCACCTCGTCCGCGACCTGGGACGCAAGACGCGTCCGGCCGTCGTACATGGTGAGCAGGATCGTCGTTACTTGAAGGTCGCGGTTGAGGTGGGCCCGTACCAGATCAACGTTGCGCAGCAGCTGACCCAGGCCCTCCAACGCGTAGTACTCGCACTGGATCGGGATCAGAACCTCGGCGCCGGCGACCAGTGCGTTGACCGTCAGCAGACCGAGCGAGGGCGGGCAGTCGATGAGGATGTAGTCCAGAGGCTGCTCATACGCCTGGATCGCTCGCTCAAGCCGGCTCTCTCGTGCCACCAGGGACACCAGCTCGATCTCCGCACCGGCGAGATCGATCGTGGCGGGTGCACAGAAGAGGCCCTCGACGTCAGGGACCGGCTGAACGACTTCCGAGAGTGGCCTGCTGTCGATCAACACGTCATAGATGGAAGGAACATCGGCGTGATGGTCGATCCCCAGCGCCGTGGAAGCATTGCCCTGAGGGTCGAGGTCCACGACCAGAACGCGAGCCCCGTGCAAGGCCAGCGAAGCAGCGAGGTTGACGGTTGTCGTCGTCTTCCCCACCCCGCCCTTCTGGTTGGCGACCACCATGACACGGGTCCGCTCCGGCCGTGGCAGGCCTTCGCCGGCCCGCCCCAGAGCCTCCACCGCCAATTGGGCAGCACGACCGATGGGAGTGTCGTCCATCGGGGGCGGTGTTTCACGTGAAACATCCTCCCCGATCGACTCGGTTCGGGGACCGGGGACCGGATCGGTCATCGGTCCCGCGATGTTGGCGTTGGACCGCAAGGATTCACTCTCCTCGACTTCAGGCTCGCAATGAACAGAGCCTGCCATGCCTTCGGGGTCGTGAACCAGTGAGGCCTGGTGTTCTGTGGAGAAATCCACCTCTGTGGACAACTCCGTTACCTCTCCGAGTGAACGGAGAGGCTTCCGGTCGCGGGGTGCAGCCGCGGCCCGGCCGCGGCTGATGATGCCGTGCAGAAGTGAGCGACGTTTCACGTGAAACAAGATGCCCAGCTACGAGGGCCACGGCCGCGCGACACTCCGAGATGTATCGGTTTGGCAGCTTGTGTGGAGTACGTCTCTTCGTCAGGACGGATCAACGAACGTGACGATCAGCGTCGGCGTCGCGTCCGTCCCGTCCGGGCAGCCTTGGCCCTCTTCGCTGCGAACCGCACTCCCCCGGGACTTTCCCCGACCTCGACCCGCACAACGGTCGACAGCGGGTCCACCACGCCCTCACCCACATGCAGGATGGACGTCTCGACCGCCCCGAGCTTGCTCAACGCTGTGGCCGAGGCCTTCAGCTCCTCCTCAGCGGTGTCCCCCTTGAGCGCGAGCATCTCCCCGTACGGACGCAGCAGAGGAATGCCCCAGGTGGCCAGACGATCCAGCGGAGCCACGGCACGCGCCGTCACCACGTGGACCGGCTGAAGCGTCCCCATGACCTCCTCGGCGCGTCCACGAACGACCGTCACATGGTCCAGGCCCAGGAGCTCAACGACTTCGGCAAGGAAATTGGTCCGGCGCAGCAGCGGTTCGAGCAACGTGATCTTCAGGTCCTCCCGGACCAGCGCCAGCGGAATGCCGGGCAGACCGGCGCCCGAGCCGACATCGCACACCGTCACGTTCTCGGGCACGACCTCGGAGAGCACCGCACAGTTCAGCAGGTGCCGCTCCCACAACCGGGGCACCTCGCGCGGGCCGATCAGACCGCGCTGCACACCCGCCTCGGCGAGCAGTTCCGCGTATCGGACCGCGTCCGCGAAGCGATCGCCGAACACCTCGCGCGCCTGCTCGGGCGCCGGGGGGAGCTCCGCTGCCTCCGTCACGGGGACCGTCCTTCCGTACCGCATGAGCGCACTGGGCGCTGATCACCAGGACTATCAGGGACCGGTGCTGTCGAGGACCCAGGGGGACGAACAGAGGGCCAACAGCTGCCGGGAACTACAGGCTGACAAAGTTCGGCCCCGCCTGCGCAACAGACGGGGCCGGAGAGACGTACGTAACCGATCAGGCGGGAAGGACGACGACGAAGCGCTGGGGCTCCTCGCCCTCGGACTCGCTGCGCAGGCCGGCGGCCTTCACCGCGTCGTGCACGACCTTGCGCTCGAACGGCGTCATCGGCTTCATCTTGACGGGCTCGCCAGAGCTCTTGACCTCGGCCGCGGCCTTGGCGCCCAGTTCCGACAGCTCCTCGCGCTTCTTGGCACGGTAGCCCCCGATGTCGAGCATCAGCCGACTGCGGTCCCCGGTCTCCCGGTGCACAGCCAGACGCGTGAGCTCCTGGAGGGCCTCCAGCACCTCGCCGTCCCGGCCGACCAGCTTCTGCAGGTCTCGGCTGCCCGCGTCGCTGATGATCGAGACAGCGGCGCGGTCGGCCTCGACATCCATGTCGATGTCGCCGTCGAGGTCGGCGATATCCAGCAGACCCTCGAGGTAGTCCGCCGCGATCTCGCCCTCCTGCTCCAGGCGGGACAGGGTGTCGACACCCTCTGCTGCGGCGGAGGTAATGGTGCCTTCCGTCACGGGATGGGCTCCTTCTTACTTCTTGGACGGGGACTTGGGGCGCTGCGGACCCTTGCGCTGTCCGGACTGAGCCTTGCTTCGGCCACCGGCGCCAGGCTTGGAGGCGGCCTGCTTGGCAGCTTCTCCGGCCGGCTTGGCGTCCTCGGGCTCATCGGACTTGATCAGCGACGTCGTGGAGGCTTCCGGCTCAGCACCTCCTGCGGACCTGGGGCCCGACTGGCGCTGGGACTTGCTCTGGCGCTTGGGCTGCTGACGCTTGGCGGTGCCGGTGGCGGGCGTACCGTCCTCGGTCTCGGCGACCTCCGGGTTCACGCCCTTCGTCACCGTGCCGTCGGCCTGGGCAGCCAGACCCGCCTTGTTCAGACCGTTGATGAACTTGCGCTCGAACTCGTTGCGGTCACGGCCCTTGGCGACGATGGCCTTCACGATGGCGCGCTCACCGCGGCCGCGGGTCTTGCCGTGGTGCGTGACGTGCTTGTACAGACGCTCCAGATAGGCGGCCTGCGCCTTGCTGCCCGGGGTCGGGTTGTTGTGGATGACGTACATCTGCTGGCCCATGGTCCACACGTTGGTGGTCAGCCAGTAGACGAGGACACCGACGGGGAAGTTGATGCCGAAGACGGCGAACATGATCGGGAAGACGTACATCAGCATCTTCTGCTGCTGCATGAACGGCGTCTTCACCGTGGTGTCGACGTTCTTCGTCATCAGCTGGCGCTGCGTGTAGAACTGCGACGCCGACATCAGGACGATCATGACCGCGGTGACGATGCGGACGGTGGTCAGCGAGGCGTCGAGCGCCGTGACGTCGGCCGAGCTGTCAGTGAACTTCGCGGCCAGCGGAGCGCCGAAGATGTGCGCCTTCTGCGCGCTCTGCAACAGGCTCTGGTTGATGACACCGATGGTGTCGTTGTTCGCGATGCTGTTGAGCACGTGGTACAGCGCGAAGAAGAACGGGGACTGCGCCAGAATCGGAAGGCACGAGGAGAGCGGGTTGGTGCCCGTCTCCTTGTACAGCTTCATCATCTCTTCGGACTGGCGCTGCTTGTCGTTCTTGTAGCGCTCCTGGATCTTCTTCATCTCAGGCTGCAGCGTCTGCATCGCCCTGGTCGCCTTGATCTGCTTCACGAAGAGCGGGATCAGGCAGATGCGGATCAGGATCACCAGGGACACGATGGACAAGCCCCAGGCCCAGCCCGTGTCGTCGCCGAAGACCGCGCCGTACACACTGTGGAACTGGACGATGACCCAGGAAACGGGTGTCGTGATGAAGCTGAAAATACTGGCAATCGTGTCCACTAATCATGCTCCTTGGACATGGGACGGGGTCTCGGCGGCCGGGCTCGAAGGATTCTGCCCCTCGATGGCCGCGCCGGCGGCGGAGGTCCCGCCCTTGCGTGCACGCCAGGTGTTGCGCAGCATTTCGTGCCACCGCGGACGCTTGCGCGGCGGGACATGGTCCACACCGCCGAGCGACCACGGGTTGCACCGCAGGATGCGCCAAGCCGTGAGTGCCGTTCCCTTGACCGCGCCGTGCCGGTCGATGGCCGTGTGGCCGTAGTGGGAGCACGACGGGTAGTACTTGCACACCGGCCCGAGCAGCGGACTGATCGTCCACTGGTACAGCTTGATCAGAGCCAGCAGCGGGTACTTCATCGCGCGCCCCCTCCCAGCAGCCGCTGCAGAGCGGCGTCCAGGTCTCGGGCCAACTGTGCATGGTCGGCATCGCCCGCACCGGGCAACGCTCGTACGACTACCAGGCTACCGGGGGGCAGCTCGGCGACTCGCTCGCGCATCAGGTGGCGAAGCCTGCGCTTCACCTTGTTGCGGACCACCGCGCCGCCCACCGCCTTGCTGACGACGAAACCCGCACGCGTCGGGGGAGCGCTCTCCCCAGGCGCGTGCGGGTCCGTGGTACCGCTACGAAAGTGGACGACGAGAAGCGGGCGGCCGGCCCGGCGACCCCGTCGTACCGCGGTCGCGAAGTCCTCGCGCCGCCTCAGCCGATGCTCGGTAGGCAGCACGACGTCATGACCTGATCAGGATCAGGCGGACAGGCTGGCGCGACCCTTGCCACGGCGGTTCGCGAGAATCGCGCGACCGGCACGGGTACGCATCCGCAGGCGGAAGCCGTGGGTCTTGGCGCGGCGACGGTTGTTCGGCTGGAAGGTGCGCTTGCTCACTCGGGGGCTCCAGAAAGAATCGGTAGGTACCGGGGTGCCGTCTTGGCTGTCACCGTGCGCCCACGAGTAGCTCGCTTACGCCCGAGTGCACCGCTCCCGATCACTGAAGGTGCCCTGGTAGGAGCCCTGGTACGTGATCTATGCCCATCGGAGGCAGGCGGCAGCAGCCATCGACAACTCGACCTGGTCACGGTACGCGGGGCTACGCCATCCGGTCAAACCAGCACCCAGGGCGAGACACTATCCACAGCCTGGGGACAACAACTTGAACCGCACCCGCCGCCCTGACTACCGTGGCCGGACTCCCATTCGCCCGTCCCACCCGATGTACATCCCGATACGTCCCAGAACCACACGTTCGTGGGACCCGTGAGAGAGCGTGCCCTGTGGCTGACGTACCTGCCGATCTTGCCGCAGTGTGGCCACGAGTGCTGGAACACCTCCTCGGTGAGGGCCGCGGACAGGGCGTCGAGGTGAAGGACGAGCGCTGGATCAGGCGCTGCCAGCCGCTGGCCCTGGTGGCGGACACCGCCCTGCTCGCCGTACCGAACGAATTCGCGAAAGGCGTACTCGAAGGCCGCCTCGCGCCCATCGTCAGCGAGACGCTCAGCCGCGAGTGCGGCCGACCGATCCGCATCGCGATCACCGTGGACGACTCCGTCGGCGAGCCCTCCCCGCCCGCGCCCCCCACCCCGCAGTCGCGCTACGAGGAACCCGACCTCCCCCCGGCCCGCGACCCCTATCAGGGATACGGCCGCCACCGCGCCGACGACCGCCCCCAGAACCGCGACGGCCAGCAGCCCTCCCACGCGGACCCGCTCCCCACCGCCCGCCCCGCCTACCCGTCGGAGTACCAGCGCCCCGAACCCGGCTCCTGGCCCCGGACCACCCAGGACGACTACGGCTGGCAGCAGCCCCGGCTCGGCTTCCCGGAACGCGACCCGTACGCGTCACCGTCCTCGGACTACCGCCCGCAGCCGGCGCGCGACCGCTCGCCCTACGAACAACAGCGCTCCGAGTACGAGCAGCAGCATTCCGAGTACGAACAGCAGCGCGCCGACTACGGACAGCAGCGTTCGGAGTACGAGCAGCGCGACGGTCGCCGCGACCTGTCGGAGTCCCCGTCGGCCGGCGGCCACGCGCACCGAGGCGGACCAGGCGCACCCGGAGGCGCCGTGCGTCCCGGTGGCGGCGCCCCCGGCTCGCCCGCTTCGAGGCAGACTCCGCCGCCGGGCCCCGGCGAGCCCACCGCACGCCTCAACCCCAAATACCTGTTCGACACGTTCGTCATCGGGGCGTCGAACCGTTTCGCCCACGCGGCCGCCGTCGCCGTCGCCGAGGCACCCGCGAAGGCCTACAACCCCCTCTTCATCTACGGGGAGTCCGGACTCGGCAAGACGCACCTGCTGCACGCGATCGGGCACTACGCGCGCAGTCTCTACCCCGGCACGCGCGTGCGGTATGTGAGCTCGGAGGAGTTCACCAACGAGTTCATCAACTCCATCCGCGACGGCAAGGGCGACAGCTTCCGCAAGCGCTACCGCGAGATGGACATCCTTCTTGTCGACGACATCCAGTTCCTCGCGGACAAGGAGTCGACACAGGAGGAGTTCTTCCACACCTTCAACACGCTCCACAACGCCAACAAGCAGATCGTGCTCTCCTCCGACCGGCCGCCCAAACAGCTGGTCACGCTGGAGGACCGGCTGCGGAACCGTTTCGAGTGGGGCCTGATCACCGACGTCCAGCCGCCCGAGCTGGAGACGCGCATCGCGATCCTCCGCAAGAAAGCGGTCCAGGAGCAGCTCAACGCCCCGCCGGAGGTCCTGGAGTTCATCGCCTCCCGCATCTCGCGCAACATCCGCGAGCTGGAGGGCGCACTGATCCGGGTGACGGCGTTCGCGTCCCTCAACCGGCAGCCGGTGGACCTCGGCCTCACCGAGATCGTCCTCAAGGACCTGATCCCGGGCGGCGAGGACTCGACACCCGAGATCACCGCGCCGGCCATCATGGCGGCGACCGCCGACTACTTCGGTCTCACGGTCGAGGATCTCTGCGGCAGTTCACGCGGCCGCCAGCTGGTCACAGCCCGCCAGATCGCCATGTACCTGTGCCGCGAACTCACCGACCTGTCGCTGCCGAAGATCGGGGCGCAGTTCGGCGGCCGCGACCACACGACCGTCATGCACGCCGACCGCAAGATCCGCGCGCTGATGGCCGAGCGCCGCTCCATCTACAACCAGGTCACCGAGCTCACCAACCGCATCAAGAACGGCTGACAGCAGCGCGGTTGCGGCACCGAGGGCGCCCCGGGACGAGTTCCCGAGGGCGCCTTCGCCGTTTCCGGCGCGCGTCGGCCGTTGCCGTGCCGCAACCCACTGTTCGAATGTGGGCCGGGTTACGGCCACCCTCCACAGATTCGGTGACTTTTTCGCGTCCACACCCTGGGGACCGGGAAGTTGTCCAGACTGTGTCCACAGGCCAGGCTGGTGATAGACCATCAGACCAGGTCAGCTGGTTGTGGATTAGTGGACAAAAGATCTCCACAGGCTGTGGACAAAGAAATGATCCACAGGCTGTGCACGGACTTGTCCACCGACAGCCCACAGGCTGCGGCCGGTTGTCCCCAGCGATCACCGGCTTCTCCACACCCCTGTCCACTGTTCGGCAACACGACGCGCCTCCTCACCGTGTCGAGTGAAAGGCGTCACACCCGGGTGTCGGGTTGCTCTGTGGGAAAGCCGGGTAAAGCTGGGGACGGCGCTGGGGAGAAGTCGCCCCCGCCTGTGCATGGAGTGTGCAGAACTTTCCGTTCTCCACAGAGAGGCCTGGTTATCCACCGCCTCCACCCACAGGGCCAGTGGACAAAATCTCCTGCCTGAGCTGCGCAAACGGGGTTATCCACGGTATCCACAGCCCCTACTACTACTGACAACTAGAGAGAGCTGGGAATCCGTTTCGAAGTGGGTCCTGTGCACAACTCGCTGTCGGAAGCCCGACTGCCCCTCGTCACGACTTGACCCCGACAGGCACCTACTGTCAGTGCCGTGCGTCAGACTGTTCCCCGGTGTCCTTCCCAGCACGGGGACCGACGACACCGAGACAGACGACGAAGCCAGGCAGGCCGAGAAGCGCCGGCAACAGCAGGAGGCGGCAACAGTGAAGATCCGGGTGGAACGCGACGTACTCGCGGAGGCAGTTGCCTGGGCGGCGCGCAGCCTCCCGGCCCGTCCGCCGGCCCCTGTCCTCGCCGGCCTCCTGCTGAAGGCCGAGGAAGGCCAGCTGAGCCTGTCGAGCTTCGACTACGAGGTCTCCGCGCGGGTGTCGGTGGAGGCCGAGGTCGAGGAGGTGGGCACGGTCCTGGTGTCCGGCCGGCTTCTCGCCGACATCTGCCGTGCCCTTCCCAACCGCCCGGTGGAGATTTCCACAGACGGTGTACGGGCGACGGTGGTGTGCGGTTCCTCCCGCTTCACGCTCCACACACTCCCTGTGGAGGAGTACCCGGCTCTGCCGCAGATGCCGACCGCCACCGGCACGGTGCCCGGTGAGGTCTTCGCCTCCGCCGCCGCGCAGGTGGCCATCGCCGCCGGGCGTGACGACACGCTGCCAGTCCTCACCGGTGTGCGCATCGAGATCGAGGGCGACACGGTGACGCTGGCCTCCACCGACCGCTACCGCTTCGCGGTCCGCGAGTTCCTGTGGAAGCCGGAGAACCCGGAGGCGTCCGCGGTGGCCCTGGTGCCCGCCAAGACGCTCCTGGACACCGCCAAGGCGCTCACTAGCGGCGACAGCGTGATCCTCGCGCTGTCCGGCTCTGGCGCGGGCGAGGGCCTCATCGGCTTCGAGGGCGCCGGCCGTCGCACGACGACGCGTCTGCTGGAGGGCGACCTCCCGAAGTACCGCTCGCTGTTCCCGACGGAGTTCAACTCCATCGCCGTGATCGAGACCGCCCCCTTCGTGGAGGCCGTCAAGCGGGTGGCCCTGGTGGCCGAGCGGAACACCCCGGTGCGGCTCAGCTTCGAGCAGGGCGTGCTCATCCTGGAGGCCGGTTCCAGCGACGACGCACAGGCTGTGGAAAGGGTCGACGCGCAGCTGGAGGGCGACGACGTCTCGATCGCCTTCAACCCCACGTTCCTGCTGGACGGCCTGAGTGCCATCGACTCCCCGGTGGCCCAGCTCTCCTTCACGACGTCCACGAAGCCCGCGCTGCTCAGCGGCAAGCCGGCTGTGGACGCGGAGGCGGACGAGGCGTACAAGTACCTGATCATGCCGGTCCGCCTGAGCGGCTGAGCGCCTCCGACGGGAACGCCGCAGGTGGGGGCATGCGTTTGAGCGCGTATGCCCACAGATGTGCATGAGCGTCCGGGTTTAGGCTCGGAGGTGGGTACCAGCAAGCAGGAGTGCCCTTATGCCACGTCGCAACCTAAGGAACCACTGATGGAGCTCGGTCTCGTCGGCCTCGGCAGGATGGGCGGAAACATGCGCGAGCGGATCCGCCGCGCAGGCCACACCGTCATCGGATACGACCGCAACCCGGACGTCGCCGATGTCCACAGCCTCAAGGAGCTTGTGGACGGGCTCAGCGCCCCGCGCGTGGTGTGGGTGATGGTCCCGGCCGGCGCCCCCACCCAGTCCACCGTCGACGAGCTGGCCGAGCTCCTGGAGCCCGGCGACATCGTCGTGGACGGCGGCAACTCGCGCTGGACGGACGACGAGAAGCACGCCGAGGAGCTGGCGGCCAAGGGCATCGGCTTCGTCGACTGCGGCGTCTCCGGCGGCGTCTGGGGCCTGGAGAACGGCTATGCGCTGATGTACGGCGGCGACGCCGAACACATCGCCAGGGTGCAGCCGGTCTTCGACGCCCTCAAGCCCAAGGGCGACCTCGGTGCGGTCCACGCGGGCAAGGTGGGTGCCGGGCACTTCTCGAAGATGGTCCACAACGGCA
>NZ_JAVFVX010000157.1:0-5771 GCF_033441795.1 Streptomyces sp. ADMS
ACAAGTACGACGTCAGCGGCAACGACATGCTCCAGTGGTGGGAGAGCGACGGCCGCACCGAACTCGCCCTGCTGCACCTGGAGTCCTTCGGCAACCCGCGCGCCTTCTCCCGCACCGCCCGGCGCGTGACGCGCCGCATACCGGTACTCACCGTCGACGCCGGCCGTACCGACGCGGGCCGCAAGGCGGCGGCCTCCCACACCGCGGCCGCCGCCACCCGCACCATGACCCGCGGCGCGCTGTTCACCCAGGCCGGCATCACCGCGACCCGCTCGGTCGGCGAGCTCCTCGAAACGGCGGCCCTGCTGCACTCCCAGCCGCTGCCGGAAGGCAGCCGCGTCGCGATCGTCACCAACGCGGGCGGAGCAGGAGTGCTCACCGCCGACGCCTGCGCTGAAGCGGGGCTGGCTCTGCCCCCGTTCACCCCCACGATGATCGACGAACTCCTCGCCGTACTGCCGGACGGCGCCGCCATCGGCAACCCGGTCGACGCCACGGCCGCGGTGTCCGAGGAACAGCTCACGGAGTGCGTCGACCGGCTGACCCGGTGTTCCGGCATCGACGCCGTGGTTGTGGCCCTCGTGCCCACGGCGATCGCCGCCGCCACCGGCGACGACCTGGTGCGCGCCGTCACGGCGGCTCCCGGCCGGCGGACTCGCCCCGTGCTCGCGGTGCGCCTGGAGCAGGACCAGCCCGTCCGGCTGCTGCCCGCCGCGGACGGCGGCACGATCCCCTCCTATGCCGAACCCCAGGCGGCGGCCCGCGCGCTGGCGCACGCCGCCGCGCGGGCCGCCTGGCTCGCCCGGCCCGCCGGCGTCGTCCCCGACCTCGAAGACATCGAGACGGGTCGGGCGCGCACGGTCGTGGCGGAGTACCTGGCCGCGCATCCCGACGGAGGCTGGCTCGACCCGCGCACCTGCGCCGACCTGCTTGCCTGCTACAGCGTTCCGCAGATCCCGTGGGCGTGGGCGGACAGCGAGGACGCTGCCGTGCTCGCCGCCGAACGGCTGCGCGGCTTCGACGGCCGGGTCGTCATGAAGGCGCACTGGCCGGGGCTGCTGCACAAGGCCCAGGAGCATGCCGTCCACCTCGACCTGCGCGGTGACGCCCAGGTCCGGGCCGCGTTCCGGGACCTGGAGACCCGCTTCGCGGGACTCATGACCGGCGTGGTCCTGCAACCCCTCGCCGTCCGAGGCACCGAACTGTTCGCGGGCGTCGTCCAGGACGAGGTCTTCGGTCCGCTCGTCCTGTTCGGACTCGGCGGCACGGCAACCGAGGTTCTCGCGGATCACGCCGCCCGCCTCGCCCCCCTCACCGACCGCGACGTGCACGACCTGATCACCTCGCCGCGGTGCGCTCCGCTGCTGCTGGGCGCGAACGGCAGCACCCCCGTCGACCTCGGGGAACTGGAGCAGCTGCTCATGCGGCTGTCCCGGATGGCGGCGGACCTGCCGCAGCTCGCCGAGGCCGACTTCAACCCCGTCCTGGCGACACCGGACGGCGTCACCGTGCTCGACGCACGGGTACGCCTGCTGCCGCGCCGCCCCCAGGACCCGTATCTGCGCCGACTGCGCTGAGGAGGAGAACGACCATGAGGCACAAAAAGGTCGGCGCCGTGATGACCACGGACGTCGTCCGCGCCGAGCACGCCACACCGTTCAAGGAGGTGGCCAGGCTGCTGGCGGCCCACCGGATCAGCGGACTCCCGGTGGTGGACGAGGACGACAAGGTCATCGGGGTCCTGTCCGAGACGGACCTGATGATGCACCAGGCGACCATCCCGGACCCGTACGAGCCGAAGCACCGCGCGATGCTCGCCGACTGGACCCCGGGCGCCAAGCGCCGGACCGCGAAGGGCCGGGCACAGACCGCCGGTGAGCTGATGACGCGGCCGCCCGTCGCCGTGCACGCGGACGACACCATCGTCCAGGCCGCCCGCACCATGGTCCGGCGGCACGTGGAACGGCTCCCCGTCCTCGACGAGGAGGACCGGCTCGTCGGGATCGTCACCCGCCGCGACCTCCTCCAGGTCTTCCTGCGGCCCGACCAGGAGATCCGCACCGAGGTGATCGAGGAGGTCTTGGTGCGCGCGCTGTGGCTGGCGCCGCGCAGCGTCGAGGTCTCCGTGGCGGAGGGCGTCGTCACCCTCACCGGACACATGGAACGCAAGAGCGAGACGGAGATCGCCGTGGCCATGGCCCGCCGGATCGACGGCGTGGTCGACGTGGTCGGCAAGCTCACCTTCCGGATGGACGACGCGGACCTTCGGGCCGAGGAACTGGTACGAGCGGCACCGCACGGCGTGGCCGACGACTGGCTGCGCCGGCGGTGAAAAGGAGCGGACCACCATGGCCGGCACCGTGCCGGTCACCTACGGAACGACGAACGGTTCCACGGCGGGCATCGCCGAGACCGTCGCCCACGTCCTGCGCAAGGGCGGGCTGACCGTCGAGTCGCGTCCGGCCGGTTGGTGACGAACGTGGCGCGGTACGACGCCGCCGTGGTCGGCGGCGGGCTCTGCGCGGGGCGCCGGCACGAGGACGCGCGGCGCTTCGTCCGCCGGCACCGCGCCGTACTCGCGGAGCGTCCGGTGTGCAGTGGTTTCTTCGCGTACTTGACACCGGCCATCGGTCCGCACCTCCTCGTCGTCCTGACACCTCCGAAGGTGACAGCCGGGACAACGGCGCGGCAGGGGCCGACCAGGCGCAGCCGCCAGGCCGCTTGGGGTCAACGGCAGAGCGAGAAAGGGCCGTGCGGCCCAACGGGCCGCGGCGGAGAGGCATTTCTCTGCGCCACGGCCCGTTGGGCCGACTCAGCCGGCCGAAGCGGGGACGGGTTGCGCGGCCGTTGTGCCGGCAAGGTCCTCGGGCCATCGGGGGTGGATCTCGAAGGCACCGGTCAGGCCCGTGCAGCGGAGGATCCGCAGGAGCCGGGCGCTGTCCGTGACCAGCCGCAGGCGGCCCTGCCGAGCCCGCGAGCGATTCAGCGCCCGGCACAGCACGCCCAGCCCGGCGCAGTCGATGAAGGCGACGGCCCGCAGGTCGAGCACCAGATCAGGGAACTGGTCGGCGGTCAGCGAGTCCAGGTGTTCCATGAGCGCGGGCACCGTCAGGAGGTCGATCTCGCCCTGCAGGGCCACGACGGTCGTGTCACCGGATGTGCGATGAGTGCGGTACGGCGTGGACCGCGTGTGGTTGTCGGCCATGAGGACAGAGAAGCGGGGCCACCGGGGTGCCCGGAAGGGCCGTTCGGTCCCTGTTCGGCCGGGTCGGTCAGCCCCTCTCCGCGCCACCGCCCCGCGGCAGGGACCGTCCGGCGGGTGAGGGGGCCGGACGGCCCAAGCGGAGTGGGTGATTACCCGACAAGCTGGATGCGCGGGGCACTCAGGTACTCGAAAGGAACGGGGAGGAGCGTCATGAAAGGCTTCGTCTTCCACGGCCCCGGGCAGTCCGCCTGGGAGGAGGTCCCGGACCCTGCGATCAAGGAACCCACCGACGCCGTCGTGCGGGTCGACGCCGTCACCATCTGCGGCACGGACCTGCACATCCTCAAGGGCGACGTCCCCGAGGTGCGCCCGGGGACCGTCCTGGGGCACGAGGCCGTCGGCGAGATCGTCGAGATCGGCAGCGACGTGCGGACCGTACGTCCGGGCGACCGGGTGCTGGTCTCCTGCATCAGCGCCTGCGGGCGCTGCCGTTACTGCCGAGAGGGCAGCTACGGCCAGTGCCGGGGCGGTGGGGGCTGGATCCTCGGCCACCGGATCGACGGCACCCAGGCCGAGTACGTCCGCGTTCCGTACGCCGACCTGTCCGTGCACGCCCTGCCCGGCGCGGTCGAGAGCAAGGACGCCGTGCTGCTCGCGGACATCTTCCCGACCTCCTACGAGGTGGGCGTTCTCAACGGTCAGGTACGTCCGGGGGACACCGTCGCCGTCGTCGGAGCCGGTCCCATCGGACTCGCGGCGATCGCCACGGCGCGCCTGTTCTCGCCCGAGCGGATCGTCGCCGTCGACCTCGCCGCGTCCCGGCTGGAGGCCGCCAAGCGGCTCGGCGCCGACGCGGTGGCCGACGCCCGCGAGGACCCCGAACAGCTGATCGCCGATCTCACCGACGGGCTCGGCGCCGACGTGGTCATCGAGGCGGTCGGCGTGCCGGAGAGCTTCGAGCTGTGCACGCGCATGGTGCGGCCCGGCGGTCACGTGGCCAACGTCGGAGTCCACGGCAAGCCCGCCACGATCCACCTGGAAGATCTGTGGATCAAGAACGTGACCATTACCACCGGTCTCGTGGACACGTACTCCACGCCCACGCTGCTGCGCATGGCCACCGCGGGCCGGCTGCCCACGGCGCAGCTGGTCACCCACACCTTCCCGCTGGAGCGCATGGAGGAGGCGTACGACGTCTTCGCCCGCGCCGCCGACACCGGCGCCCTCAAGGTGGTGCTCGGCGGGCCCTCGCACGAAGAGGTCGCCGTCCGGGCGGCCTGACGTTGGTCTGCACGGCATCCTTCTCCGGAAGCCGGGACCGATGACTCCTGGCTGGGGACGCCGGCGCCAGTTGACCATGGACAGTGCCGGTACCGCGATGTCAGGTGAGAGACGAGAAGGCAGATGGACGCCAACGACGGATTCCGCGAACTCGACCGGCAGGAGTGCCTGCACATCCTGGCCGAGGTGCCCGTGGGGCGCATCGTGTACACACGGCGGGCGTTGCCCGCCGTCCTGCCGGTCAACTTCTGCCTCGACCGCGACGGCGCAGTGCTGGTGCGCACCTCTGCCTCGTCGGAACTGGTGAGCGCGGTCGACGGAGCTGTGGTGGCCTTCGAGGCCGACACGGTCGACGCCGACGCCCACTCCGGCTGGAGCGTCGTGGTCATGGGGCCGGCCACCCTCGTGACCGATCCCGCAGAGCACGCACGGCTGCTGCGGACCGGGCCGCGTTCCTGGGCACCGGCCCCGCAGGAGGTCTTCGTGCGCATCGCCCCGGATCTGGTCACCGGACGCGCACTCGTCGGCGGACGCACCCTGTACGGCGTACACCTTCCTATCTGAACGTCAGACACCGCCTGCCGAGCGCGGACCGTGTCCTGCGTTCCTGGACCGTCGGCCCACCACACTTCCGAACCGTCCCTCCCTCGTGCCGGCCGACCGTACCCCCTGAGCCCTTCCCGACGGAGGTCCGCTCGTGCCCCGTACCGTCGCTGCCGGTCTTGACGGTTCGCACGAAAGCCTGGCCGCGGCGGAGTGGGCCGCCCGTGAGGCCGCGATGTACGGATTCCGCTCCGCATCGTGTACGCGGGGGAGCGACAACACCACGAGTACGCGCCGTTCGCCGGCCATCCTGTTGCCCCGCCAGGAGCAGACCGGTCCGCCCGTCTGCTGACCGGGACGAAGGCCTGGCCGGCCCATCGCTGTTCCGGGGTACGGGTGAGTGCCGAGTAGATCGCCGTCCGGCCGGTGCCGGCGCTGGTCGCCACAGCGAAGGAGGCCGAACGTCTGGTGCTCGGATCGAGGGGCCTCGGAATGGTGGCGGGGGTCCTGCTCGGCCCCGTGGCGCTCGCCGTGGTGGCCCGGGCGCAGCGGCCGGTCGTGCTGGTCCGCGCCGACGACGAGCACGGGCAGAAGCGCCGGACAAGGCGTTTCGGCGGGTCCGGTGACACGACGCCGTACCGCGATGTGGTGCTGGGACTGGATCTGCGCGCCCCCGACGGACGTGTTCTGGGGTTCGCGTTCGATGCCCGAGTCCGGACGGGTCCCCGGGCTGCGTGTGTTC
>NZ_JAVFVX010000157.1:5871-12796 GCF_033441795.1 Streptomyces sp. ADMS
ACGGCGGAGGCGGGCCGATGTGCTCCGCCTCTGGTGGGGCAGGTACTCGGGGGGTCAAGTGACGGAGGAGGCCGTGACCGGTGGCGTGGGCGCGCACCTGGCCGACGCCTCGCGTGACGCGTGACTGGTTGTCGTGGGACGCCGAGACCGAGAGGGCTCGCCCGGCCCGCACATCGGCCCGGTGGCGCACCCCGTTCTGTGACACGCGGCCGCACCGGTCGCCGTGGTCCCGTACGACTGACGCCGCTCAGGCGACCGGGGGAGGACCGTCGGCCGTGAGGCGGACCCCGGTGACCAGATCGGGGCTGATACGGACGGCGTGATCCATCCTCTTCGACACCCACGGACGCAACAGGGTCCGATAACGGGCCAGTTCCCGTGGGTCGGTGACCAGCCGCGCATAGCCCGTGACGACGACGCTCCAGCCGAGGTGGGTGTCGGGGTCGATGTCGTCGGCCTCGTACGCGACGACGGCCCCCTCATCCCCGTTCTGCTGGGTGTACCGGGTCAGAGTGGTGTCGCCGTGGGTGCGGATGACGATGTCGCCGTCGACCAGGACGTGGTTGACCGGGCGGATGGTCGGCAGCGCGAGCCGGGTGAAGACGATCCGCCCCAGGGACACGCTGCCCAGGAGCCGCAGCGCCTCGACGCCGTCCAGCTCGACACTTCTGTGCGTGGCCGTTGCATTCGGCGGGGTGTCGTCGGCCATCACAGGTTTCCATATCGTCGGGTCGCCCACGCTTCTCCGTCTCCCACGGTCACCTCGGCGCACCGCCGCATTTCTGCCCGACGGTGACCGAGTACCACGTGAAACGGGGCGGCACCGCGGGGGATCGGTGCCGCTCCTGCAGTCACTGTCCCTCGGTCCGCGCCCTTCCCACAGGTGCCGATGGTCCCCACCGTGGGCCGGACGGCCCACGCACCGCGGTTTGCCTACCGGCGGTGCATGGTTTCCAGAGCGGCGGCCAGGACGTGGGGATCGTGGTGGCCCTTGTAGACCTGCGGCGGCCGCTTGTCCAGCTTCAGGAGCTGCGCCACCGCGGTCCAGGCGGTGCGTACGGAGTACTCGACGGTGAAGACGACGTCGTCGGGCACCTCGGCGAACTGCCCGATGAAGGCGAGGTTGACCGACCCGTCCGGGACGACTCGGGGCCTGTCGTCGCGGCGGCGGGCCAGGAACTGGCTGGTGATGTACGGCATCACACAGGGCACCACGGTGGACGTCTCCAGGATCCGCGCCGTGGTGCGCTCGTCGAACGGGAGGTGCTGCAGGACCTCTTCGAGGATCTCCCGGCCGGTGCACATGGTCATCGGCTTTGGCGTGTGATTGCCGGCGCGGCCGGGGTGCAGGCCGTAGCCCCACCAGACGGAGACGCCCTCGGGCTGGTCGCGGTAGACGGGCTGACGGCCCGCGACGACGGTGAGCAGCCAGTTGGATTCGGTGAAGGTCATCAGGCCGCCCCTGCCGGCCGGGCGGCCGCTGAACTCCTCGAGCGCCGCTAGAAAGGCGGGGTCCTTCGTGGTGACCGTGAACGACTCCCAGCGCGACTCCTTGACGTGCTTGTCGAACACGCCGGGATCACCGAAGTCGTCGCGGCCACGCGCGAGCCGGTGCCACAGCAACCAGGCGTCCGAGCGGTGCGGGGCCGGCCGGGGCGCGGAGGTGTGCGAGCCGCGGCTGGAGGCATCGGTCATGGAACCGTTGGTGACGAGAACCAGGTCCTCGGGCGCGACGGTGATCTTCTCGTCGACGCCGCCCCGGTTCAGGCAGATGGTCTCGACCGTGCCGTGTCCGACGCCCGGGGCGAGGCCCAGGTCGGTGACGTGGCAGGCGGTGTGCACGGTGACGCCGCGCTCGCGGAGCCAGGTGGTCAGGGGCCGGACGACGGAGTCGTACTGATTGTAGCGGGGCCGGTGGATGCCCGACATGGAGGCGAACTCGGAGAACAGGTGGATGAAGCGCCGGAGGTAGCGACGGAACTCGATGGCGCTGTGCCAGGGCTGGAAGGCGAACGTGGTGCACCACATGAACCAGAAGTTGGTGGTGAAGAAGTGTTCGCCGAAGCAGTCGGTGATCTTCTTGCCGTCCAGGTGCCCTTCCGGGGTGGCCAGGCAGCGGACCAGCTCCAGCCGGTCGCGTTCGGAGAACCCCATGGAGGTCGTGTCGACGATCTTGCCGTCCCCGTCGACGAGCCGGGTGACGTCGTCCCAGGCGAAGTCCTCGTGTCCGGCCAGGATCTCATCGGTCACGGAGACGGTGGGATCGTCGAGGGTGGGGATGCCGGACAGCAGGTCGTAGGTGCAGCGGTACTCGGCCTCGAACATGTGGCCGCCGCGCATGGTGTAGCCGGTGTCCGGCGTGCCGCCCGCGTCGAGGCTGCCGCCGAGGGTCCGCTGTTCCTCGAAGAGGTGGATGTCGGAACCCCTGAAGCCGCCGTCGCGGATCAGGAACGTGGCCGCGGCCAGTGCCGCGATGCCGCTGCCCACCAGATAGGCCTTCGCCATCACACAACTCCTCGTGTTCGCCGGTCGATCGGGTACCGCGCCTCCCACGGTTTCCTGGCGGCGGGTCGTGCGTCTGTGGGCCGTTGGCCACTCGGCCGGTCCGGACGGCCCTCCGCCACGGGCCCGCTGGACCGGCCGGTGTGTCGTCATCGCGGAGTCACGTCGTGCGAATGTTCTCGGCCGTTCCACCGCGCCACGGCGGCGCTGCCGTCCGGTGTTTGCCGGCCCAGGCCTCGGTGGCCCTGTCGGTCTGGCGGCGCAGCCGGTCCTGGAGCCGGTCGACGGTCTCCGTGCCCGTGGCCTCTTCGGCCACGGCAACCACCTGACGACCGCCGATGCGCAGGTCGGCCGTGGCCGACCACGGGTGGCCGGCGTGGTGGCCGGCCGCTCGCACGAGGTGCACCTCGCCGGTGACGGCGGGCAGGCCCGGCCTGCCCACCACGGCGTCGATCTTCGTACGGGCGTATGCCAGGGTCTCCTCTGGGAAGGGCGAGGCGAAAGGGTGAGGTGAAGGGGAGGGCGGGGCGGCGGGGCCGGTCTCAGTTCGCCGGAGCCGTGGCGTCGGTCTCCGTCTCATGGCCGTAATAGGCCGTGCGCATCAGCTCCCGCATGTCGTCGAGCATCGGCATCCGCGGGTTGGCGGGCGCGCACTGGTCCTCGTAGGCGTTCAGCGCCTGCTGGGGCAGGGCGTCGAGGAAGGCGCGCTCGTCGACGCCGAGTGCCTGGAAGGTCGGCTCGATGCCCACGGTGTCGCGGAGCCGCTCCACCGCCGAGGCGAGCGACTCGACACCCTCGGCCGGGGTGGCGGCGGGCAGACCGAGGGTGCGGGCGATGTCCTGGAAGCGTTCGGGGGCGCGGTAGCTCTCGTACTTGGGCCAGCCGGTGAGCTTCGTGGGGACGGTGCCGTTGTAGCGGATGACGTGCGGCAGGAGAACGGCGTTGGTGCGGCCGTGCGCGATGTGGAAGGTGGCGCCGAGGGTGTGGGACATGGCGTGGACGATGCCGAGGAAGGCGTTGCCGAAGGCCATGCCGGCGATGGTCCCGGCGTTGTGCATCTTCTCCTGAGCCTCCGGCCGGGCCGCGCGGTCGTTCACCGCCCCCTCGATGTTGTCGAAGATCATCCGGATCGCGTGCAGGGACAGACCGTCGGTGAAGTCGTTGGCGTAGACGGACACGTACGCCTCGATGGCGTGGGTGAGGGCGTCGAAGCCGCTGTCGGCGGCCAGCGCGCGGGGCAGCGCTGCGGTGAGCAGCGGGTCGATGATGGCCACGCTGGGGGTGAGCGCGTAGTCGGCCAGCGGGTACTTCTTCCCGGTGACGGGGTCGGAGATGACGGCGAACGGGGTCACCTCGGCGCCGGTGCCGGACGTGGTGGGGATGCACACCAGGCGGGCGAGCTTGCCGAGCACGGGGAAGCGGAAGGCCCGCTTGCGTATGTCGGAGAACTTGTGCCGCATGTCGGCGAAGTCGATGTCCCTGCCCTCGGCCTGCTGCTCGTACAGCAGCCACATCACCTTGGCCGCGTCCATGGGAGAGCCGCCGCCCAGAGCGATGATGGTGTCCGGGCGGAAGTCGCCCATGAGGCGGGCGCCGCGCCGGACCGAGTCGATGCTCGGCTCGGGCTCGACGTTGTCGATGACCTGGATGGTGACCGGCTCCCGGCGCCGCCGCAGCACGCGCTCAACCCGGTCGACGAGGCCGAGGCGGGTCATGGTCGCGTCGGTGACGACGGTGACGCGGTGGACGTCCGGCATGGAGGTGAGGTAGCGGATGGCCTGCGGCTCGAAGTAGATCTTCGGCGGGACCTTGAACCACTGCAGGTTGTTGCGGCGCACCGAGACGCGCTTGACGTTGAGCAACTGGGCGGCGGAGACGTTGTTGGACACCGACGTGCTGCCCCAGGAGCCGCAGCCCAGCGTCAGCGACGGCAGCAGGCTGTTGTAGATGCCGCCGATCGCACCTTGCGAGGACGGTGCGTTGACGATGATCCGTACGGTCTTCATGCGCCGTCCGTACGACTCCGCGAGTGCGAGGTCCTGGGTGTGGATGACGGAGCTGTGACCCTGGCCGTGGAAGGCGACCATGTCGGCGGCCAGGTCGAAGCCCTGCTGTTCGGAGCCGGCGCGCAGAACGGCGAGGACCGGGCAGAGCTTCTCCCGGGTCAGGGGCTCCTGCGGGCCGACCCTGTCGGCCTCGACCAGGATGAGCGACGTGTCCTGCGGAACGGTGAAACCGGCCTGCTCGGCGATCCAGGCCGGGCTCTGCCCGACGGCCGCGGAGTTGACCTTGGGCTCGCAGCCCGCGCCGGCGGTGTCGGCGGGGAACAGGAACGTCTCCAGCTTCGCCTTCTCCTCGGCGGTGGCCACGTGGGCGTGCAGAGTGCGGAACTCGGCGAGGACCGCGTCGTAGATCTCCTCGTCCAGGATGACGGCCTGTTCGGAGGCACAGATCATGCCGTTGTCGAACGACTTGGACAGCACCAGGTCGTTGACGGCCCGGCGTATGTCCGCGCTGCGGTGGACGTAGGCGGGGACGTTGCCGGCGCCCACGCCCAGGGCGGGTTTCCCGGCGGAGTAGGCGGCCTTGACCATGGCGTTGCCGCCGGTGGCGAGGATCAGCGATACGCCGGGGTGGCGCATGAGAGCGCCGGTGGCCTCGACGGACGGGGTCTCGATCCACTGCACGCAGTGCTCCGGCGCACCCGCGGCGACCGCCGCGTCGCGCACGATGCGGGCCGCCTGCGCGCTGCAGCGCTGGGCGGAGGGATGGAAGGCGAACACGACCGGGTTGCGGGTCTTCAGCGCCATCAGTGCCTTGAAGACGGTGGTTGACGTCGGGTTGGTGACAGGGGTGATCGCACACACCACGCCGACCGGCTCGGCCACCTCGGTCATGTCGTCGATGTCGTCGTGGGCGATGACGCCGACGGTCTTCATCGGGCCCATGCTGTGCGTGACGTACTCGCAGGCGAACATGTTCTTGGCCGCTTTGTCCTCGAAGACACCGCGCCCGGTCTCCTCCACGGCGAGCCGCGCGAGCCCGGTGTGCTGGTCCAGCGCGGCGACCGAGGCCTTCTTCACGATGTGGTCGACCTGCTCCTGATCGAGCGCCTCGTAGTCGGCGAGTGCCTTGAGCCCGTTCGTCACCAGGCGGTCCACCGCGATGGCGGTGTCGGACGGCGCGGCGGCGGGGTCGGTGGTCGCGCTGCGGTCGTGGTGGCGGGTCATGGGGGAAGGCCTCCGTCGGTCGTTGAGGGGGCGGCGCCGCACCTGTGGCGGCGCGGGGAGCGGCGCCGCGGGTATGGGACGGGGCCGCTTCCACCAGCAGCGTCTCTCGTCAGCGGTGTTCCGCCCCAGGTCCCGTTGGTCCCTTCGCGGGGCCGACCGGCCCCGAGGCGGCACGGACGGTCAGTCTGTTGACGACACCCACCACGCCCTCCACCCGATACGTCAGGCGGATCACGAGCGGAAGGTCCCCGCTGTGCTCCAGGGCCCCTTCCAGCGTGGCCATGCCGTCGTGGACCGAGACGGCCACACCGTGGTCCGGCCGGCCGAGAACCCGGGGCAGCACCTCGTCGTGGAGCTCGCGGCGGATCTCGTCGTCCGTGCGCAGGAAGACGCGCAGCAGGTCGCGCCGGGTGGCGATGCCGATCAGCCGGTCCTCCTCGTCCACGACCGGCAGGCGCTCGACGCCGTGACGTTCCATCACACGCGCGGCGTCCGCGATCCGCTGTTCCGGGTGCACGGTGATCGCGGGTGTCGACATCAGCTCCCGCGCCAGGCCGGTGCGGGCGGGTGCATCGGCGCGACGGGCGGAGCGGCCCAGCGGCCGTATCCGGAACCCTCGGACACGGCCGTCGGGTGACCGGGCCGCCCGGCGACGGGTCAGGTCGGTCCGGGAGATCACTCCGACGACCTTGTCGTCGTCCACGACGGGCAGCCCGCTGATCCGATGCACGTCCAGCAGCCCGACGACGTCCTTGAACGGCATCTCCGGGTACGCCTCGACGACGTCGCGGGTCATCACTTCACCGACGGTGACGGCCCGCCGGCCACCGTCGCCGCTCTCCCTCGTCACCTGCTGTCGCTCGTTCCCGACTCGGGGAGCGCGGCCCGTCCGGCTTCCAGGCGGGCGACCGGGACGCGGAACGGCGAGCACGAGACGTAGTCCAGGCCGGCCGCGTGGAAGAAGTGGACGGATTCGGGGTCCCCGCCGTGCTCGCCGCAGACGCCGATCTTCAGGCCGGGACGCGCGGCGCGGCCCTCGTCGACGGCGATCCGCACCAGACGGCCGACGCCGTCGAGGTCGAGGGTCTCGAAGGGCGAGGTGGCGAAGATGCCCTTCTCGAGGTAGGCGGAGAAGAACGCCGCCTCGACGTCGTCGCGGGAGAAGCCCCAGGTGGTCTGGGTGAGGTCGTTGG
>NZ_JAVFVX010000158.1:0-12659 GCF_033441795.1 Streptomyces sp. ADMS
CGGCTGCGGATGTCACGGAGATGTCCTCCCGATTGCGGTGCCACTAATCTGGCCCAGTAGATTGCAATCAGGGAAATCGATTTCCTGTATATGAGAATCCAGCCGGTGAATACCGATGGTGCTGGCTCCGGAATTGGGATGCTTCGTGAACTTGGCCAGCCTGGACCTCAACCTCGTCGTTGCCCTGCGCGCCCTCCTGCAGGAGCGCAACGTCACCAGGGCCGGCCAGCGCATCGGGCTCAGTCAACCCGCGATGAGCGCGGCCCTGGCCCGGCTGCGCCGCCACTTCGACGACGACCTGCTCGCCCGGGTGGGCGGAGGGTACGAACTGACCGCCCTCGGGCGGGCCCTCCTCGACCGGACCACGACCGCGTGCGACCTGCTGGAGCGCGTCTTCGCCAGTCAGGCCGAATTCGACCCCTCCCGCGAGGAACATGAGTTCACGCTGATCGCCTCGGACTATGCGGTTGCCGTCTTCGGCGCCGAACTTGCCCGCACCGTCCAAGCCGAGGCACCAGGCATCCGGCTCAGGTTCAAACAGGTACCGAACGAATTCATCGACAGTACCGGGTCGCTGCTCAGCACCGTGGACGGGCTACTGCTGCCCCATGGCATCATTCGCGGCTTCCCCACGGTCGAGCTCTACCAGGACAGCTGGGTCTTCCTCGTCGCGGACGACAACCCCGAGGTCGGCGAGCAGCTCACCCTCGACGACCTGGCCCGACTGCCATGGGTGACGTACCAACGAGCCTACGACGCCCCCGCCGCCCGCCAGATTGCCATGCTCGGCATCGAGCCGCGCGTGGCTGTCTCCGTCGACAGTTTCCAGCTGATGCCACTCCTGGTCGTGGGCACCCGCCGGGTAGCTCTCCTCCAGAGGCGTCTCGCCGACGAGTTGGACGGACTCGCACACGTCCGCATCGTGGAACCGCCCTATGACGCCGTGCCGATCCAGCAGGCCCTGTGGTGGCATCCGGTCCACATGCACGACGCGGCGCACATGTGGCTGCGGGAGACGATGGCCCGGGTCGCCGAGATGATGGAGGCCGGTCGGCCTACGATCTCCCGTCCGCCGAAATGAGGGTGGGGCTATGCCCTGCATCGGCAAAAGGCACCGGCGAGCGACGGCCGACGCCGAATGGCGGCCGTCGCGTGGAGCCGGGTTGTACAGTTGCTGCTGATCTGGCTGGAAAGGTTCGCCGGCCGGTCCTGTACCAGCGGCGACGACCGCCTGCTCAAGCTGTGTGTATCGGGTCGCGTCCCCGGGATGGGCGTGCCGGTAGTCCCGGAAGATCCGCTGGTTCCGACTCCGCAGCCAGGGAGGAGGGCCGCTGCTGCCCCGTACAACCAGTTCGGGCTCCAGCGCGACCAAGGTTCCTGTTCTCGGCTCGCCCTCGATCTGGGCGACAAGGAGTTCCAGCGCGCGACGCCCGGCCTCGCCGGGATCCTGCCGCACCGTGTTCAACGGAGGCCACACGTATTCGGCCTCGGGGATGTCGTCGTAGCCGACCAGGCTGACGTCGCCCGGCACGTCGCGGCCCGCCTCGCGGAGGGCACGCAGTACCCCGAGGGCCATCTGGTCGTTGGCGGCGAAGACGGCGGTGGTATCGGGCATGGCGGCCAGTCGTCGCCCCTGTGCATAGCCCGACCGTGCACAACAATCGCCCCGTAACGGGTCTGTCGAACGAACGGCTCTGACCCGTCTGTGGTGACATCGGGTAGCCGTCAGGGCGGGAGGATGCGGTGGCGGAGGAGGTCGAATCCGGCGCGTCCGTGCATTTGTCTCATGATCCTCTGATGCGCGTGTTGACGCCTTCGGTGCGGCCGTTGTGGTCGAGCAAGGTGAGGTCGGCGTTCACGGCGGGCCGGTCGATTTCGAGGCAGTTGGTGAAGCTGCGCAGGTGGGGCAGGTCGACGGCACGGGCGGCCGTGATCCGCTCGGTGAGTTTCACGTCGTTGTCCTCGCCTGATTTCAGCAGGGCGGCGAAGCCGCCTATGAGATCGGTGAGTGCGGTCATCGCCGGCCAGGCCGCGGCGATCTGCTCCAGCAGGGTCGTTTCCTTCGGGTGCAGGTTTTCGGGGTCGGTGAGCAGGAGGCGGCCGGCATGACGGTGCGGTGGTGGGACCCCCGGCAGCAGTACAGGCACAGGTCTTGGCGATCATGGAGTTGCGACGCTCTGTGATCACCGGGGAGACCTGTGCCTGTACTGCCATCATGGCTGACCGAACCGCTCTGGGGCCAATTCGCCGCCCTGCTGCCCGAGTGGCCCGGGTATCACCCGGACCATCCGCGGGCTGCCACCGCCCACGCATCAGCGACCGGATCGTCTTCGGCGAACTGCTGCAGCTCCTGCGCTTCGGCTGCTCCTACCAGGCGATCGCCGACACGACCTGTTCGGCCACCACGATCCGCCGCCGCCTCGACGAGTGGATCCGGCTCGGCGTCTTCGCCCGGCTCAAACAGATCGCGCTGGAGTCCTACGACCGCATCGTGGGCCTCGTCCTGGACCACATCGCTATCGACGGCTCCATCACCAAAGCCCCCGGCGGCGGCGAGGCCGCCCGACGCTCACCGGTCGACCGCGGCAAACAGGGCCTGAAACGCTCCGGCATGACGGATGGTTACGGAATCCCACTGGGCCGTGTACTGGCCGGAGCGAACCATCACGACTCCCCGCTCCCCGCTCCCCGCTCCCCGCTCCTCGCCCCGACCCTGGACCGCCTGGACGACCTGGGACCGCTGCCGGACATCATCACCGTGCACCTGGACGCCGGCTACGACTCGGACAAGACGCGCGCTGTTCTCGGCGAACGAGGCCTGCACGGCCGGATCGCACACAAGGGCGAGAAGGCACCGATCCAGGCAAGCCAGCGCTGGCATGTCGAAGGGACCCACGCCTGGCAGAACGCCTTCCACCGCATTGCCCGCTGCTACGAGCGCCGGACCACAGTCATCGACGCCTTCTTCGACCTCGCCGACACCATCATCACCGTGCGCAGCCTGATCCGTCAGTCATGGACGACCCACCGCTGGGACGAACGCCCCAACCGCCGCCCATGACCACACACCTATCCGCGCGACCTCTTAGCTGGACTCTGGCCCGGAAATGCCCCGGAACTGCTGGTCAGACCCGGGATACAGGTGGAGATATCGGGAGTAAGGGACTGTTTCGAACCTCGCCTAATTGTGCGTCCCGAAGGGTGCCTGAAGGGCATCGTCCCTGTTCAGGCGCCCTTTTTCTGTGTCTAGAAGAAGCCCAGCTTCTTCGGCGAGTAGCTCACCAGTAGATTCTTGGTCTGCTGATAGTGCTCCAGCATCATCTTGTGGTTCTCACGGCCGATCCCGGACTGCTTGTAGCCGCCGAACGCCGCGTGCGCCGGATATGCGTGGTAGCAGTTCGTCCACACCCGGCCCGCCTGGATCGCGCGGCCGGCCCGGTAGGCGGTGTTCATGTCCCGGGTCCACACGCCTGCCCCGAGACCGTACAGCGTGTCGTTGGCGATCTTGATCGCGTCGTCGAAGTCGTCGAACGACGTCACCGACACCACCGGCCCGAAGATCTCCTCCTGGAAGATCCGCATCCTGTTGTCGCCCTCGAAAATCGTCGGCTGGACGTAGTAGCCGCCCTTCAAGTCGCCGTCGTAATCGATGCGTTCGCCACCCGTGAGGATCCTGGCGCCCTCCTGTCGGCCGATGTCCAGATAGGAGAGGACCTTCTCCAGCTGGTCGTTCGACGCCTGGGCGCCGATCATCGTGTCCGTGTCGAGCGGGTGACCTGGCTTGATGAGCTCGGTGCGGGCCACCGCCGCCTGGAGGAAGTCGGCGTAGTTGCCGCGCTGGACGAGCGCCCGGGACGGGCAGGTGCACACCTCGCCCTGGTTGAGCGCGAACATGGTGAAGCCTTCGAGTGCCTTGTCGCGGAAGTCGTCGTCCGCCGCCCACACGTCGTCGAAGAAGATGTTCGGTGACTTGCCGCCCAGCTCCAGCGTGACCGGTTTGATGTTCTCCGAGGCGTACTGCATGATCAGCCGCCCCGTCGTGGTCTCACCCGTGAACGCCACCTTCGCCACCCGCGCGCTGGAGGCGAGCGGCTTGCCCGCCTCCACCCCGAAGCCGTTGACGATGTTCACGACCCCCGCAGGCAGCAGGTCCGCGATCAGGCTCATCCAGTAGTGGATGGACGCCGGCGTCTGCTCGGCGGGCTTGATCACGACCGCGTTGCCCGCCGCGAGCGCGGGCGCCAGCTTCCAGACCGCCATCAGGATCGGGAAGTTCCACGGGATGATCTGCGCGACCACACCCAGCGGTTCGTGGAAGTGGTACGCCACGGTGTCGTCGTCGAGCTCGCCGAGCGACCCCTCCTGCGCACGGACGGCGCCCGCGAAGTAGCGGAAGTGGTCGATGGCGAGCGGGATGTCGGCGGCGAGCGTCTCCCGTACGGGCTTGCCGTTCTCCCAGCTCTCGGCGACCGCCAGTGGTTCGAGGTTCGCCTCCATCCGGTCGGCGATCTTCAGCAGGATGTCGGACCGCTGGGTCACCGACATACGGCCCCACGCCGGCGCAGCCGCGTGTGCCGCGTCGAGCGCGCGTTCCACATCCTCGGCGGTGCCCCGCGCGATCTCCGTGAACGGCTGCCCGTTCACCGGACTCGGGTTCTCGAAGTACTGCCCCCGGGCAGGCGGCACGTACTCGCCGCCGATGAAGTGGTCGTAGCGCGCCTGGTAGGAGACGATCGCGCCGTTGGTACCGGGCGCCGCGTAACGGGTCATGCTGGCCTGCCTCCCTCAGCAGAGCCGCCCGCCGTTGGGCCGCTCTCGTCGTGAGGCTAGAAGCGCCGACGTTGCAGGCAGGTTGCGTGCGGGCTCCGGCGGTGCGGTGCGCTCCGGATTCATGCACGGGCGCACGATGCGTACGAGGGTGCCGGGGTGTGGCCCGACAGGTGCCGGACGCCCGCGTGAGCCGTGGGAACCGCGCCCCCGGGTTTCGAGCGTCGGTGTTCCGTCAGCGCCGGGCGGCCTGATGTGCCCAGCCCCGTGGTGCTGCCTGTTCCCACTCCAGTTCGTTCAAGCGTGCTCGTACGGCCGGTGTCGGTCGCGCTGCCGCGAGCGCGCGCCATACGTCCAGGTCGTCCTCGCCCCATGGCGCGTGGGCCCAGTCGGCGAGCAGGTCCGGGTCCCGGCGGGCGACGAGCGCGGTGCGCAGGCCGTTGGAGAGCCTGCGCCGCAGCCGGGCCACAGTCGGCGCCCGGGAACCGGGCAGCAGTGGGCCGGCATACGCTCGCACCGCTGTCGTGACCGCACCGGTCTCGAGCGCGCGTTCCACGATGGCGATGTCCGACTCGACCGGCACCGTCAGCCGGTACGGGCGCGACGTCAGCATCCCGGGAGCAAGGACACGGCGCAGCCGGGCCAGTTCGGCGCGCAGCGTCACCGGTGTCACCGACTCGTCCTCGTACAGCGCACACAACAGCTCGTCCCCGGTCAGCCCTTCCGGGTGGCGGGCGAGCAGGACGAGAAGCTCGCTGTGCCGACGGCTGAGCCGCAACGCGCTCCCGGCGACGAGCAGTTGGGCCTCGTCGCGGCCCAGTGCGGTCAGTCCGAGCGCGTGCGCGGCGGGGCGGGCCGGAGTCAGCAGCGCCAGCTGGGACTCGGCGGCCCGTGCCACCGCCTGCACGAACCCCAGGCTGTGCGGATGCGCGAGCCCCTCCCGGCCGGTGATGTCCACGGCACCGAGCACCAGTCCCGTGCGGGGATCGTGCACCGGAGCCGCCGCGCACGTCCACGGCTGCACCTGCCGGCTGAAGTGCTCGGCCGCGAACACCTGAACCGGCCGGTCCACGGCGACCGCCGTACCCGGCGCGTTCGTACCCACGGCCGACTCGGCCCAGCGCGCACCCGGTACGAAGTTGATCCGCCCCGCCTGCCGCCTGGTCGCGGGATGCCCCTCGACCCACAACAGCCTGCCCTGAGCGTCGCACACCGCGAGCAGGTGCTCGCCGTCGGCGGCGAAGGTGCCCATGAGTTCACGGAACAGCGGCATCACCCGGGCCAGCGGATGCTCGGCACGATAGGAGCCGAGGTCGCCGTCCACCAGCTCCACGCTCGCCGTGCCGTCCGGTCCCACCCCTGCCCGGGCGGAACGCCGCCAGGAGTCCGCCACCACGGAACGCACCGGCCGGGTCACCGTCCCCGCCTCGGTGAACGTCTCGTGCGCGCGACGCAGCACCCGTACGCGTTCGACGGGATCGGCCCCCGGTTCAAGGGCCACCCATGGATCGGTCAACTCGGCCTCCCCGGCCTGCGATGTGGCTGGTGACATCGTCACTCCGGGGATGGGCAAGGACAACCGTTTCGACGGAGTCGACCGGACGGACGGCACCACCGGTCCGCTCAGGAAGCGTTGACGAGACGTATGTACCGCGTCCAGTCCCAGACCGGTCCGGGATCAGTGTGATCGGTGCCGGGCACCTCGTAGTGCCCGATGATGTGCGTGCGGTCCTTCGGTATTCCGTAGCGCGTGCAGATCGTCGAGGTCAGCTGCGCCGACTTCTCGTACAGGACGTCCGTGAAATAGCCGGGCCGGTCCACCCACCCTTCGTGTTCGATGCCGATGCTGCGCACGTTGTGGTTCCAGTCGCCCGCGTGCCAGGCGATGTCGTGCTCCCGTACGCACTGCGCCACGTGTCCGTCGCCGGACCGTACGACGTAGTGCGCGGACACCTTCTTCAGCGGGTGCTGGAAGACGGCCAGGGTGTTGGAGTAGGACGCCTGGGTGACGTGGATGACGACGAGGTCGGGAGTCTGGGCCTCCGGTCGGCCGGCCGCCGTGTAGTTGGCGGTGGTCGCCGGCTCCCAGGTGGCGATGGGGTAGTCCAGGGACCGGGGCTGGGCGCCGGCCCGGGGCGCGGGGAGCAGGGCATAGGGGCCGGCGGCGAGCGCCGCGCTCTTCAACAGCCGCCGTCTGCTGGGGGACGACCTGGTCCGCTCCATCCGTGGGGCCTTTCGACAGGGGTGGGGGAGTACTGGTTGAGGGACGCACTGCTGCGCCAGGGGGTTGCAGATGTCTGAGAGATGCTTGGCCAGGAGCCGGAGTGCCAGCGGTGTCGCACCGACCGTGGGGGCGCCTCACGTGGATCACGCTACGGCGCTCGGCGGTTGGGTAGGAAGCGTTGCCGATTTTCGGTGGATGACCGAGTGATTGTGGACAACCCGGTCACCCGAACGGGTTCGGACGGCGTGCTGTGCGGCGGATCAAGGGCGGGGCTGGGCCACTCGGCCCCGCCCCGCCACCGCCCCCGGATCGTCCAGCACCGCCCGCACCACCGAGTGCGCGGCGCCCAGCAGCGGGCCCTCGGGTCCCAGCCGGGACACCGACACGGAACAGGCGGGTCCCGCCGTACGCCGGGCCAGTTCGGCCTCCAGGGACGGCAGCAGCCACGGCGCGAGCCCGGACAGCGCACCGCCCAGGACGACCGTCTCGGGGTCCAGCAGGTTGACCGCCCCGGTCAGCGCGATGCCGAGCGCCGTGCCGGCCCCGTCCAGGGCCCGCCGTACGTCCGTGTCGCCCTGGGCGGCGCGCTCGGCGAGCAGCCCGACGCGGTCCTCGCCGGGCTCGACGCCCGCCGCCCGCAGCACCGCCTCCTCACCCGCGTACTGCTCCAGGCACCCGCGTCCGCCGCACGGGCACTCCGGCCCCTCCGGACGGACCGGTACATGCCCCAACTCGCCTGCGAAACCCCGTGTTCCGCGCAGCAACTGCCCGTCCACGACCACCGCCGCGCCGATGCCGATCTCGGCCGACACATGCAGGAAATCGGGCGGAGTGCCGTCTCCCAGCCAGAGTTCCGCCAGAGCGCCGAGGTTGGCCTCGTTGTCCACGGTCAGCGGGAACTCGAAGGGCAACAGGGCGCCGAGATCAGTGCCGTGCCAGTCGAGGTTGGGGGCGCGGACGACCGTCCGCCCGTCGCGGCCCACGAGCCCCGGGACGGCAACCGTGAGACCGGCCGGCCACAGGCCCTCGCGCTCCGCCTCTGCGAGCACCTCGCGCACCAGCTCGGTCAGTTCCACGATCACCGGTTCGGGGGAGCGTCCGCGGTTGGCGCCGTGGCGCACGGCGCGTGCCCGCACCTCGCCGCGCAGATCGACCGCGCAGACCGCGAGATGATCGACCCCGACCTCCGCGCCGATCCCGGCCGGACCGCGGCCGCTCACGGCGAGTGCCGACCCGGGGCGCCCCACCCGGCCGGGCCGCTCGGGGCCCAGCTCTTCGAGCAGCCCCGAGCGGATCAGCTCGTCCACGAGTGTCGACACCGCCGCCCGGGTCAGCCCGATGCGCGAGGCGACCCCGGCACGGGACAGCGGACCCTCGGCGCTGACGGTGTGCATCACCCGCGCGAGGTTGCGGCGGCGCATGCCCTGCTGGGTGTCGGGCAGCCGGGCTCCGGCGCCGGGCGGACGCGCCTCGTGCAGCGGTGCTGTCATGCTTCCGTCAGTCCTCGGTGGGTGTCCGTGAGCCGACGTTCGTGGCGGACGTCCGTCGGCGTCGGGGGAGTCCGTCGGCGTTCCTCAGCGGGTGTGGTTCGCCTCCGTCGATTCGTGTGCGTCCCTCGGGTCCGTCACCCGGCGTCCATGCCCCGCTCCAGCAGCGGCGATGCGTCGGAGAGTACCCCGGCGATCCTCTCCAGCGTCGCCTCGTCCCGCGCCACCGCGTCCAGGACCGGCCCCCGGGCCGTGTCCCAGCGGCGGGCGACCGCGGCCGGGTCCTCGCCGGTCAGCAGCCCCGCCGCCTGGGCCGCGGCGCCGAGGGCGACCAGCTCCTTGGCCTCGGGCACCTGCACGGGCCGTCCGGACAGCCGGCGTACGGTCTGCTGCCAGGCCGTGCCGCGCGCGCCGCCGCCGATCAGCAGCAGCGGTGCCGAGCGGTCCGCGTCCGCGTCGAGCACCAGATCGAGGGCGCCGAGCAGCGAGTGCACCGCCCCGTCGTACGCGGCCTGGAGGAGCTGTCCGCCGGTCGTGTCGTGGCGCAGCCCGTGCAGGAGCCCCGTGGCCCCCGGCAGGTTCGGGGTGCGCTCACCGTCCAGGTAGGGCAGGAGCGTGACGCCCTTGCCGGGTTCGACGGCCTCGCGGTCCAGGCCCAGCAGGGCCGCGACACGGTCGACGGCGAGCGTGCAGTTGAGCGTGCAGGCCAGGGGCAGCCAGTCGCCCCGCGCGTCGGCGAAGCCCGCGACGGTGCCGGTCGGGTCGGCGGGCCGGTGCGTCGAGACCGCGTACACCGTGCCCGACGTGCCGAGGCTCAGTACCGGAGTGCCGGGGCGCAGCCCCAGTCCCAGCGCGGCGGCGGCGTTGTCCCCGGTGCCGGCGGCGACCAGGGTGCCCTTGGAGAACGGCAGGTCGTGGCCGTCGCGGACGGTCCCGGCCACCTCACCCGGCCGTACCACCCGGGGCAGCAACGCGGGGTCGAGCCCCACGTGCGAGAGCACCTCCGCGTCGTACGCCTCCGTCCCGGACGCCCACCAGCCCGTGCCGGACACGTCGCCGCGGTCGGTGGTGCCCTGGCCGGTGAGGCGCTCGGTGAGGTAGTCGTGGGGGAGCCGTACGGCATGGGTGGCGCGGACCGCCTCCGGCTCGTGCTCCGCCAGCCAGGCCCACTTGGTTACCGTGAAGGAGGCGCCCGGCACGCTTCCGGTGCGCTCCGCCCAGGTCTTCGCGCCGCCCAGCTCCTCGATCAGCCGGCGGGCCTGCGGCGCGGAGCGCACGTCGTTCCACAGCAGCGCCGGACGGACCGGCTCGCCCTGGGCGTCCAGGGTGACGAGCCCGTGCTGCTGGCCGCCGATCGACACGGCGGCGGCCTCGCGGGCCGCGTCACCGCATTGGCTCAGCGCCTCGCACAGGGCGTTCCACCACTGCCGCGGGTCGCTCTCACGGCCCGCCCCGGTGGTGACGGTGTGCGGAGCCTGGCCGGTCGCTACGACGTGCCCGGTGGCCACGTCGACGACCAGCGCCTTGGTGGACTGGGTCGACGTGTCCACGCCGACGACGAGTGGACCCTCGGCTGCTGACATCGGGCTCTCCCTCTTCCGCGGCTCCGCGGGATCTGGCCTGGTGTTTTCCGGGGCGCGTCCGGGTCGCGGCGACCCGTTCTCACCCTCAGTCTCTGCTCAGGGACACGTTGTCTCTTCCCAGAGATGCTTCCGCATACTAATTTGTAAAGCGCCATGACGAAATAGTCGGAGCAAGCAAGGAGCCGCGGCATGAACTACCAGCCCACCCCCGAGGACAGGTTCACCTTCGGCCTGTGGACCGTCGGCTGGCAGGGACGGGACCCGTTCGGCGACGCCACCCGCCGTGCGCTCGACCCGGTCGAGACGGTGCAGCGTCTGTCCGAGCTCGGTGCCCACGGAGTGACCTTCCACGACGACGACCTGATCCCCTTCGGGTCCTCGGACACCGAGCGCGAGTCGCACATCAAGCGCTTCCGCCAGGCCCTCGACGCGACCGGCATGCGCGTACCGATGGCCACCACGAACCTCTTCACGCACCCCGTCTTCAAGGACGGCGCGTTTACCGCCAACGATCGCGACGTGCGCCGCTACGCGCTGCGCAAGACGATCCGCAACATCGACCTCGCTGTCGAACTCGGCGCGGAGACCTACGTCGCCTGGGGCGGCCGGGAAGGCGCCGAGTCCGGCGCCGCCAAGGACGTACGCGTCGCCCTGGACCGTATGAAGGAGGCCTTCGACCTTCTCGGCGAGTACGTGATCTCCCAGGGCTACGACCTGAAGTTCGCGATCGAGCCCAAGCCGAACGAGCCGCGCGGCGACATCCTGCTGCCGACGGTCGGCCACGCCCTGGCCTTCATCGAGCGCCTGGAGCGCCCGGAGATGTACGGCGTCAACCCCGAGGTCGGCCACGAGCAGATGGCCGGGCTGAACTTCCCGCACGGCATCGCCCAGGCCCTGTGGGCGGGCAAGCTCTTCCACATCGACCTCAACGGCCAGTCCGGCATCAAGTACGACCAGGACCTGCGCTTCGGCGCCGGTGACCTGCGTGCCGCATTCTGGCTGGTCGACCTCCTGGAGAGCGCCGGATACGCGGGCCCGAAGCACTTCGACTTCAAGCCGCCGCGGACCGAGGACCTCGACGGCGTGTGGGCCTCGGCGGCCGGCTGCATGCGCAACTACCTCATCCTGAAGGAGCGTGCGGCCGCCTTCCGCGCCGACCCGGAGGTCCAGGCGGCCCTGCGTGCCTCGCGCCTGGACGAGCTGGCGCAGCCGACGGCGGCGGACGGCCTGGCGGGCCTGCTCGCGGACAGCTCGGCCTTCGAGGAGTTCGATGTGGAGGCGACGGCCGCGCGCGGGATGGCCTTCGAGCAGCTCGACCAGCTGGCCATGGACCACCTGCTGGGGGCGCGCGGCTGAGCCGTGCGCCGGGGGACGCCCATCATCGATGGGCGTCCCCGTCACTGCCGTATGCAACTGTGCTCCGGTTGATCCCCTGTGACGGTTCCTGCGTGCATTGCTCCGGAATCGTGCGGTCCATGGCCTGAGCCCGTATCAACTTCCGCGTGGGGGTCGCGTGCTGACCGGTTCGCGGCGAGTCTTGACGGTATGGCCATGCCGCCCGTACCGCCTCAGCCGCCCGGGCCGCCGGGGAACAACCCGCCTCCGGGCGGTGGCTTCGGACCACCTCCCGGAGGTTTCGGCCCGCCTTCCGGAGGAGGTTACGGAAGCAGGGGCTACGGACCTCCTCCGGGAGGCTACGGACCGCCCACGCAGGGCGGCGGGGATTGGCTGCCACCGGAGCCGCCCGAGGATCCGCACGGCCCGGGCGGACACCGCGGACCCGGTAGGCGACCGAACCCTCTGTTCATCCTGATCGCCGCGATCGTCGTGCTGGGAGCCGTCATTGCCGTGGTTCTCCTCGCCTCCGGAGACGAGGTCACCCCGGAGCAGAACCCGCCGGAGAGCAGCCAGGACGCAAGCAGCACCCCCGAGCCGTCGTTCAGTTTCCCGACCGAGCTGCCCACAAAGCTCCCCACGCTGCCGTCCGAGTTCCCCACCGGGCTTCCGACCGAGTTCCCCACGGACCTGCCCAGCGAGTTCCCGAGCGACCTGGAGTCGCTCATCCCGCTGGCCGGTGACGAAGTGCCCTACCACATGCTGCGAACGGGCGACTGCTTCGACATCGATGCCGCCCACCCCGGCCAGGCCGCGAAGCGCGCGTGCGACGGTCCGCACGACGCCGAGGTCGTGGAGGTGGCCGAACTGGAAGGCGGTTACACGACGGACACCGCCCTGAGGAACGCCGCGTCCGCCCTGTGCCGGCCAATCCTCAAACGCGAGGCGGCCGAGCAGCCCGAGGGTGCCGTGCGGGGCAGTCTGGTGCAGTATCCGGACACCGTGGGCTACCGGTTGGGCATCGACAACGTCGTGTGCAGCCTGGCCGCAGGCCCCGGCTCCGGGCCCCGGAAGCTCACCGGACCGCTGACCTGACGTCCTGTCGGATCGCGGTCCACGCGTGCGTGCCGCTCGGCCGGCAGGCCGCGCGCCACGGTCGGTCGGCGGGACGGCCGGCTCCGACGCGTCGCCCTCGCCTCCTTCCGGCGTTCTAGGCCCGGACTTCGCGGGTCACCGTTTCAGGTTTGTGGCCAGTGGGTTTGT
>NZ_JAVFVX010000159.1:0-12618 GCF_033441795.1 Streptomyces sp. ADMS
CCACCCACCATTCACACCAGACCCGTGACCTGCGACTTCACGATGCACACCACTCCATCTGCAGGTGCACCTGAGCTGGGCGCCCGACGAGGACCAGGCCCTGGCGCTGGCGCACGACCAGTGGCGGACCAATGTGCACACGCCCCCGGTCAGTTGGGACCTGGACAACGTGGAACTGTTCGACATCGTCAGCGAGCACATCACGCCCGAACAGGTGGCGGGCACGGTCAACGTCTCGTCAGACCTCGGCCGGCACACCGCCTGGCTCCAGGAGTCCGCCGACCTCGGGTTCGACACGGTGATGCTCCACCACGTGGGCCGTGAACAGTCCTTGTTCATCGACACGTTCGGTGCCGAGGTACTGCCCCGGCTCGACGTCACCCGCCCGCTGCCCGCCACGGCGAAGGAGTACCGATGCGTCTGACCCGCACATCCGACCTGTGGTGGAAGAACGCGGTGGTGTACTGCCTCGACGTCGAGACGTACCAGGACGGCGACGGCGACGGCATCGGCGACTTCCCGGGCCTCACACAGCGCATCGACCATCTGGTGCGCCTCGGCGTGACGTGCGTGTGGCTGATGCCCTTCTACCCGACGCGGGAACGCGACGACGGGTACGACATCACCGACTTCTACGGTGTCGACCCCCGCCTGGGCACGCTCGGAGACTTCACCGAGTTCGTCCGCACGGCGAAGGACCGCGGCATCCGTGTGATCGCCGACCTCGTGGTCAACCACACCTCGGAGGAGCACCCCTGGTTCCAGGACGCCCGCTCCGGCCGGGACTCCGCCCACCGTGACTGGTACGTCTGGCAGGACGAGCCGCCCAAGGACGGCCCCGAGGGTGTGGTCTTCCCCGACGCGGAGGACAGCCTGTGGGAGTACGACGAGGGCAGCGGCCAGTACTACCTGCACCGCTTCTACAAGCAGCAGCCCGACCTCAACGTCGCCAACCCCGAAGTACGGGACGAGATAGCCCGCATCATGGGCTTCTGGACGCAGCTCGGACTGTCCGGGTTCCGGGTCGACGCCGTGCCCTTCCTGCTGGAGACGGACGGACAGGACGACGCCGGGGCGCTGCCGGACCCGCACGAGTATCTCGCGGATCTGCGCGCCTTTCTCGGCCGCCGCAACGGTGAGTCGGTGCTGCTCGGCGAGGTGAACCTGCCCTACGGCGACCTCGCCCGGTTCTTCGGCGACCCCGACTCGGACCGCGGCGACGAACTCACCATGTGCTTCGACTTCGTCGGGATGCAGCAGATGTACCTGTCGATGGCACGCGAGGACGCGGGACCGCTGGCAGCCGCACTGCGCGACCGCCCCGCCGCCCCGCGCGACGCCCACTGGGCCACGTTCGTACGCAACCACGACGAGCTCACCCTCGACAAGCTGAGCGACGACGAACGCGCCGAGGTCTTCGCCGCCTTCGGCCCGGACAAGGACATGCAGTTGTACGACAGGGGACTGCGCCGCAGGCTGCCCCCCATGGTGGACGGTGACCGGCGCCGCATCGAACTCGCCTACAGCCTGCTCTTCACCCTGCCGGGCACCCCCGTGCTCTTCTACGGCGAGGAGATCGGCATGGGCGAGAACCTGGCCGCCGAGGGCCGCCAGGCGGTACGCACTCCCATGCAGTGGACCCCGCAGCAAGGCGCCGGCTACTCCACCGCCGAGCCGGACACCTTCCCCAACCCGCTGACGGACGGCGCGTTCGCACCCCAGAAGGTGAACGTGTACGAGCAGAGCCGCGACCCCGGCTCGCTACTGAGCCGCATACGGCTGTTCGTCGAGCGCTACCGGGAGGCTCCCGAGCTGGCCTGGGGCGAGTACCGCCTGGTGGAGACAGGGGAGCGCGCCGTGCTCGCCCACGTCAGCCGCACCGCCGACGGGAGGGTCCTGGCCCTGCACAACTTCGCGGGCCGCCCCCTCACCGTAGGACTGCGGCTCCCGGAAACCGGCCCCGGTGGCAGGCTGACCGACCTCCTCGCCGAAGACCACGCCGGTCTCACCGTGTCCGACGACGGTCTGCTCCGCGTCGAACTGCCCGCCTACGGGTACCGGTGGCTGCGCGCCGGTACCCCGGCTGACGATCCCGAGAGGGTTGCCTCCGGCTGAGAAACCCGCCGTGGGCGCTGACCGTCAGCAGTCGCTGCTTCCTTGCGACGGCCGCTGTCGCGGGGCTGCCGGAGGGACGAGCCATCGGTGCATCGGGGCCAGGCCCGCTTCGCCGGTGGCAGCCCAGGTCACCCTTGAGGGGGCGGTACCGGGAAGAGCAGACAGCTACTGGTGGCGTGGGCGAGCAGACGGTCTGTCGCGTCGACCAACTGCGCCTGGGCGAGGGCGGTTCGACGGCCAGGACGACCGCGTCCACTGTCTCGGGCTCGGCAGCGGCCGGCGTTCCGTCTGTGGGGCGCATACGGCGGCGCAGGCGGGCCAGGGTTCGCGAGAGCGGACGCGAGACACGTATCTGGGAACAGCCGCGAGGTCCGGCGATCTGATCCGGAGTGATTTCTTCGACGAACCGAACGTGCGGGGATCCGCCGGCCGCGTTCGGCCAGCTCGGCCAGTTCCCCGGCATTATCCGCCGCGTCCGGGGCGGCGGCACCTGAACCTCGCAGCGGTCCATGCGCCGCCGCCCCGCTGGAAGGCATACAGCCCTCCAGCGGCAGCCGCCGGCTGCGCAGTGGCCCTCCGGCGCCTGCCCGAGTGCTGCGAGGTTCTTCTCCTATACAGGTGTCGCCTACTGATTGTCGGGATCTTCGAAGAAGATCACTCGATAGTGCATAAGGGCTGCCTGGGGTGTGTTCGGTGGTCAGAATCGATCCGTGTTGTGCCGAACACCGCTGCGCGCTGCTCTGCGCCGACCGGCCGGAGCCAGTGTCGGCCTTGCCACAGGGGGGACATTCCGTGACACACCAAGACGGCCGCAAGCCGGGCCCGACCGAGGAGACGGTGGCGCTGGTCGCCGGCCTTGCCGATCTGGCGGTCTGTGGGTTGAGCAGCGCGGTGGGCGGCATCAGCGGCCTGTTGCGCCGCGCGGATCTCGGGGACCTGCTGGTGGACGGCCAGGAGGAGGCCAAGGCACGCGGCCGTCTGCTCCTGGACCGGCATGCGGCCACGGCGCCGGCTCACATGGAGGTCCTCGCCCGTACCGTGGCCGCTCGCAGTAAGGGGGAGAGCGGCAGTGAGTGAGCGGGAAGAGCACGCCTCGCTGAAGAAGCGCATCGACCATGTCCTCATCGGATTCGTCACCGCGGAAGCCCAGGCGCTGGCCGACATCGATGTCTGTCTGACGCCGGTCGCAGAGCAGCTTCATGCCGCGACCCGGCACGGCAAGCGCCTCAGGGCGGCGTTCTGCTACTGGGGCTGGCGTGGGGCCGGCCAGCCCGACAGCGAGGCGCTGGTACGTGCCGCCAGCGCGGTCGAGCTGGTCCATGCGGCCGCCGTCGTGCACGACGACCTGATCGACCACAGCCGCACCCGCCACGGCCGGCCCACCGGGCACATCGCCCTGCGCGAGATCCTCACCGGTCATCCGCGGCCGAAGGCGGGCGCCCGGGCCCTGGCCATGCTGGTGGGTGATCTGTTGATGTCAATGGCCGGCCAGCTGTTCACCACATCTGGCCTGCCCGGCGCCTACTTGAGCAGAGCCCGGCCTCTCTGGGCGGTTCTGGCCCGCGAACTGGTGGCCGGTGAGTGCCTGGAGGTCCTGCGCACCGGAGCCGAGCCGGACGCGGACGCATCGGTGAAGGTGATCCGCTACAAGACCGCCAAGTACACCGTCGAACATCCTTTGCAGATCGGGGGCCTTCTCGCCGGCGCCCCACCGCGGCTGCTGCACGCGTACAGCGACTACGGCCTGCCCCTGGGCGAGGCGTTCCAGCTGCGCGATGACCTGCTGGGCCTGTTCGGCGATCCTGAGGAGACCGGCAAGGACCCGGCCGACGACCTTGCCGGGAACCGGCCCACCGCTCTGATGGCCCACGCCCTCACCTGCGCCACCCAGGCGGAGCACGGCGAGTTGCACGACCTGCTGGGGCAGGCCGACCTCAGCGAGCGGCAGGTGGAACGGGTACGGGAGATCGCGCACCGCACCGGGGCCGTCGCCCGCGTCGAAGACATGATCACCGCCCGGCTGCGTGAAGCACACGACGCCCTGGCCGACGCCGATCTGACCACCGAAGCACGCCGCGCGCTGTCGGCCTTGGCGACCGTCTCAGCCGCCCGCACCCACTGACCGGGGCACACCCCACCGGAGGAGCACCATGACCTACACGCAAGCGTCCATGGACGCCCTGCGCACCGAAGGGGACGAACTCGCCGACGCGACCGTGGCGACACTGTTCGAGCGCGGACAGGTCGGCACGTTCAACACGCTCATGCGCTACGTCTCCACCGTCGGGCAGGACCTTCCCGAGGGGCTGCCAGACGTCGCCCGCGAGTACCTGAACGCCACCAGCACCCCGCCCGCCTGGGTGGACTGGGGTGAGATGGAGAAGGCACGGCTGTTCTTCATCGACAACAACGTGCACATCTCCACCGCGCTGTCCTTCGCCTCGATGCCCGCCTGCTACGTCCTGCCCCACGTGGCCAAGCTGCTGTCGTCCACCCACTCGCTGAAGTACCCCTCCAAACGGATGGCGGAGACGGGCCAGTTCACCGTCTACCTCATGCAGCCCGACGCGTTCGAAGCGGGCAGCCGTTTCATCCCGGCCGCGCAGAAGGTGCGGCTGCTGCATGCCTCCATCCGCCACCACCTCAAGCGGGAGGACCGCTGGGACACCGCGGCTCTGGGCACACCGATCTGTCAGGAGGACATGATCGGCGGGCAGATGATGTTCTCGATCCAGGTCCTCGACGCCCTGCACCGTCTGGGCATCCACATGAACAACGAAGGCGCCGAGTCCTACTACTACGCCTGGCGGGTGGTCGGCGCCATCCTCGGCATCGACCAGGAGCACGTTCCCAAGGACCTGCAGGCAGCCCGCGAGTTCTCCGACCTGTACATGACCCGCCACATGGGCCCCAGCGAGGAAGGAGCCCAGCTCACCCGCCAGCTCATCGACCTCTACGAAGAAGTCGTGCCCGGCACCTTCTTCGACCCGATCGTCTCCGCCCTGATCCGCTACCTGATCGGTGACACCTGCGCCGACTGGCTGCAAGTCCCCCGCACCACCTGGGACACCGTCGTCAAGGCCGCCCCCGCCCTCCTGGGAGTGCTGGAAACCATCGAAGACCGCTCACCCCTGGCGGGCTGGGCCCTGGACCGACTCGGCCACCTGACCAGCGTCCTCGAACTGTCCTCCCTCACCCGCGGCCGCGTCATGCACTACGCCATCCCCGAACAGCTCAAGAACGATTTCGGAGTCAGCAGCACCATCCCGCCCAAAAGTCGCTGGACCCCGCCGCCGGCAACCATCAGCCGGTAGCGGCAACAACCTCATGGCGGGCTGCTCTGACTCTGTCGAGGACCGGCCGCTGCTCATACGACGACCGCGCCCCGGCAGCGTCCCCGCTGAAGAACCGGGGGCTGGCCGCCTCTGCGGCCGGGGTGGCACCGCCGGAGGTCTCCACCGCGAGACCGCGCCCGGCCGTGCATTCGTACACGGCCGAGGGGAGCAAGGAGGAATAGGCTTGCAGGAGTTGGGACATGTGCACACGCTACGGCCATGGACCGGCATCGGGCCGCAGGGGCGCCCCCACACTGCCGGAGCCCCCTGCCCGGCGCCAGGCTCCTGCGGGTCTGTGGTCGGACAGTCCGCAGCCAGAATCGCCGTTCCTCGGACCAGGTCGCTCCGGTGTGCGGCACGGGTCTTGTAGTTCATGGACCGTGACGGATGTGTCCAGCAGGGCCTGTCCACCCTGGAATGCAACAAGGGCCGTGAGCAGGCCATCGGTGGCGTACGTGGGCTGCGCTGGTGGGCGGTCCCTCACCGTCGTCACGGTACCTGCGCGACTTCGCCCTGCGACGGGTTCCCGGTCGGCGCGGACACTGCTCGCCTTCCCCTATGGCCCGTGACCGTACGGGGCGGCGACGCCGTCGATGCCACCGGGGCTGCCGTCGCGGCCGACCTGTGCCGCGCCGCCGGCCGCGTCCCCGACGACACATGCCTGGTTGAACTGATCCGAGGTGTGGCGTGCGGGCAACCAGTGGCTCGCCGCGCTGTTGGGCGATCGGTGCGGTGGCTGCTCACCGTGAGGACCACACGTTGGCCGGGCACCCCTCGGCGGGGCATCGTCGGGGACCGAGACACGCTGATCGACGGTGACTCCGAGCTCCAGGTGGCGATCACGACTGCCGTGCCCGGCGGCGCGGACGAGACCAAGCTGCACCTTGCCGCGATCCCTGGTCCGGCGGTCACCACGAACAGCTCAGCACGCACGCCCGTAGACGGGGCGCCACCCCTGATCCGCACCGGTACAGCCCCGTGCCAGCCCGGTGGACACCCGTTGAAGCTGTGCGGACGGGAACCGGGGCAGGCTGTCGGGTGCTGCTCGGCCGGAAGCCTGCGTCAGGGGGCCGGGAGTCGGGCCGCTGCGCTGATCACATCGGTCCGGGTCCCGTGCGCCGCGAGGCGGAGGCCGGGGACGGGCCGGGGGTGTTGAGCAGGCCGGCGAGCAGCTGGAGCCGTTCGTCGTCGGGCCCGCCCTCCTCGGCGGTATAGACGATCATCACCGGGCCAGGAGCGCCGGGCATCGGGTAGGCGTCCCAGTCCAGGTTCAGCTCCCCGACCAGTGGGTGGTTGACGCGCATCCGGCCGCGTGTGGTCTCCGCCACGTCTTGGCGAGCCCAGATCGTGGCGAACTCGACGCTGCGGACAGCGAGTTCACCGACCAGCTCCACGGCGCGCGGGTGTCCCGGATCGGCGGCGACCTGCGCGCGCAGCATCGCGGTCAACTCGCCGACGGTGGCTGCGCGTTCCGGGCATGCCTGGTCGGCCTCCGGGTGCAGCAGCAGCGACAGGAGGTTGCGTTCGCTCCGAGGCCGCTGAGTGAACTCGCCCAGCAGGGCACCGGCCAGCGGGTTCCAGGCGAGTACGTCCAGGAAGCGGCCGATGACCACGGCGGGCGCAGCCATCGTGCGCAGCAGCCGCAGCGTGGTGGGCGGTACCTCCTCCGGCACGTACTGGCGCGGAGGGCGGGCGGGGGTGCGTGCGGCGGCGGCGAGGCTGTGCAGGTGCCTGGATTCCTCCGCGGAGAAGTTCAGGGCGTGCGCGAGAGCGTCCAGGACCTGGTCGGAAGGCCGTACGTCGCGTCCCTGTTCCATGCGCTGGTAGTAGTCCGCGCTCACCCCGGCCAACAGGGCCAGCTCCTCACGCCGCAGGCCGGCGACGCGCCGCCTCGGCCCGGGTTCCAGACCGACGTCCTGAGGCCGCAGCCGGGTTCGGCGGGTCCGCAGGAACTCGGCGAGTTCACGGCGGGGATCGTCGGTCAGGGCAAGCAGTTCGTCGGTCACCGCAGCAGTATGCCCGGGGCGCGGCGCGCCAGGGTGGGTCTGGCAGTCCCAGGAAAAAGCGAACGACCGTAAAACCGCCGACGGGGTCCAGGATCGGGTCCACGACAGCCGTCCACGGAAGGAACAGCGACATGAAGGCCGCTCAGATCACGCACTACGGTGCCCCGGACGTCCTGCGGGTCAACGATGTGGACCGCCCGGACCCTGGTACGGGAGAGGTTCTGGTATCGGTCGAGGCGTCCAGTGTGAACGGGCACGACGTGATCGTCCGCGCCGGGGAGCTGAAGTTCGTGTCGGGACGCCGTTTTCCGATCGGAGTGGGACTGGACTTCGCGGGCACCGTCGCCGCGACCGGCGTCGGTGTGGAGGGACTCCGGGCCGGCGAACGGGTGTGGGGCACGGTGCATCCGCGCCAGCGGCACACCGTCGGCGGGGCGGCCGAGTACGTAGTGGTCCCCGCGGACCGCATCGCGCCCCTTCCTGTCGGCCTCACACCAGTTGACGCGGCCTCACTCGTGGTCGCCGGCACGACCGCGCTGACAGCGCTGCGCGACAGTGTGCACCTGGTGAGCGGGGAACGGGTCCTGATACGGGGCGCGGCGGGCGGAGTCGGCACGGCCGCCGTGCAACTGGCTCATGCGCTGGGCTGCCATGTCACCGCGCTGGCCCGCGACCGCCACGCCCAGGTCCTCACCGGTCTGGGTGCTGACGAGGTCCTCGACTACGGCTCCACCACCTCGGACCGGACCGGGCCGTTCGACGTCATCATCGACACCGTGGGCTCGGAACTGTACTGCTACCGGGGACGGCTGGCGAAGGGAGGCCGGATGGTCACCGTCGGTCTGTCGGCCCCCGCCCTGGCCGCGATCGCGGCATCGAGCGTGTACGGTGCCCGCCGCATCCGCACCTTCAGCGCCAATCCCCATGCCGCCCTGCTGCGCGATCTGGCCGGCCAAGTCACTTCCGGTGCACTGCGCGCGGTGGTCGACAAAATCCATCCGCTCGCAGACATCGCCGCCGCGCACCAGGCATTCGAGCGTGGCGGCGGCGTGGGCAAGCACGTGATCGCGGTGTCCGGCGGACGTTGAGAATCCGGTTCGACGGCGGGCCGGGCACCTCGCGGTGCGGACACCCGCCGGCCCACCGCTTCCGGGCTGCGGGCCCGGCCGGTCCGGTGACGGTTCGGCGCCCGCAGACGTCAGGCCGATCGACTCCAGCAGGCGTCGCAAGCGTGATCGGGCTCTGGGCCACCGCCACCCACCGGTTGCCGCCGGGCGACGCGAGGATGTTGTCGCTTCCTGACCATGAACCCGTTCGGCGCCGCCCGCGTGCGCGGGGCTGCGCAGGGCCGGCTCAACGATCGGTGAGCAGCCCGGCGTCATGTGCGAGGACGGCGACCTGCACGCGGTTGGCGCAGCCGGTGCGGGTGAGGATCCGGCTGATGTGCGCCTTGACCGTGCCGGCGCTCAGATACAGCTGGTCAGCGATCTCCGCGTTGGACAGCCCGGTGCCGAGCAGCCGCAGGACATCCCGCTCGGCCGGGGTCAGTTCCTCGGTCCTGCGCAGAGCGGCCTCGGTGTCCAGGCCGGACCGTACATGCCGTTCCAGCAGCTGCCGGGTGATCCTGGGTGCCAGGACCGGTTCACCTTTCGCGGCGAGTTGCACCGCGCGGATCAGCTCGACGGGACCGGTGTCCTTGAGGAGGAATCCGCTCGCCCCGGCCCGCAGGGCGCGTGTCACGCTCGCTTCCTCGCCGAACGCCGTCAGCATCACGACACAGGTGCGCGGCGAGATCCGGGAGATGTCCTCGGCGGCCGCGATTCCGTCCCGGGAAGGCATCTGGATGTCGAGGAGGGCGACGTCGATGTCCTGGGCGCGGCATGCCGCGGCGGCCTCTCGGCCGTTGCCCGCCTCGGCGACCACCTCGATGTCCTCGGCGTTCTCCAGGATCAGCCGGATTCCCGCACGCATCAGTGCCTCGTCGTCGGCGATCAGGACTCGGATCATCCGCTCATCTTAGGACTGCCGTCACCAGCAGTACGACGAGGAACCCGATCGTCGGCAGGACCACGAGCAGCGCCACGCAGCCCGATCCCAGGACCCGCGGCCAGGTCAGGATCTCGTCCGACAGCGGGGCACGGACCCCTTTTGGCCCGACGCCGCCGGAGGGAAGACGGGCCGTGTCCGGCCAGGTTTCGGTCAAGGGCCCTTCGGCCGCGGCGAATTCAAGGGGTCCGTTCCCGTGGGCGGGCAACCAGGCCGCCATGCGGAAACCGCCGTTGGCCAGGGCGCCCGCTGCGAACGTGCCGCCGAGCAACGAGATCCGTTCCTGGCAGCCGGCCAGCCCACTGTGGCTTCCCCCCTGGGAGCGGCCCGCCGCGCGCGGTGCCTCGTTGGTGACGGACACCTCGATTCCCCTGGCCGTGCCTTTGACCTCGACCTTGGCGGGCGCGCCGGACGCGTGCTTCAGCACGTTCGTCAGGCCTTCGCGGACCACGCGGTGAATCGCCTGACGTGTACGCAGGCCTGCGGCCTCGGCCGTGTCGGGAACGGACCAGGCCAGCTCGACGGTTGTGCCTGTCTGCCGCAACTCCGTCACCAGAGCGGTGATGTCTTCCCGCGTTCCCCTCTCGTTCCTGCTTCCGTCCATCAGGTCCGTGTCCGTGATGTCCATGTGCCGCAGAACACCGAGGATTTCACGCAGTTCCCCCATGGCTGTTCTGGCGGTCGTGCGCAGCAGTTCGGCCTGTCCCACGAGGGCGGGCGCCTGTCGCGCGGCGGCGAGTTCGAGGGCCCCGGCGTGTACGGAGATCAGGCTCAGCCGGTGGCCCAGGAGATCGTGCATCTCTCCCGCGATCCGGGTCCGTTCCTCTCTGCGGGCGGCCACGGCGGTCAGCGTGCGGGCCTGTTCCAGATAGGCGTTGCGTTCCCGCAGCAGGCTGACCAGGGGCCGCCGCCGCCCCAGAAGGGTCCCGGCCAGAGAGGGAAGCAGCAGAAGCAGTACCGCTGAGACGGCGTTGCCGGCCAGTTCCGCCGGCAGGGCATCGGAGTGGACCAGGGCGGAGACGACGGTCAGGACACCGACGGCGACGCAGGCCACCCCGGCGACCTGGCACACACGCCGTGACGGTGCGATACGGCGGGTGGCGGACAGCACGATCAGCGGCACCACCGCCAGCGTCCACACGTTGGCACCCACGAGCAGCAAAGAAGCGCATACGACGGCCGCAGCCGGCCGACCGCGGCGAGCAGGGACGATCAGCGCCGCCCACACCCCCTCCAGCACCGCCGACACCGGCCGCTCCGGGGGCGCCGACAGCAGTGGCAGCAGGCAGAAGGCTGCCACCAGGGCACAGACCAGCGCCTCGCGGGCGACCGTACGGCGCTCGGCGGCACGCACCGCTGCCCAGCTCTCGACCGTCTCCCGGCGCACCCACCGAGGGCCACCGGCCAGCGCGCGCCCCAGCCGTACGGACGGGCGCGGCGGCTCTGCGCCTTCGGCCACCTGACTCATGATCACCCTTGCCCCGCCACCATGGATCTCCCGGAAAGAACGGTAGCGCCGGCGGTGGCCCTCGCCGCACGGAGGGCCCCCGGTGTCATGCGCCCGTCCGGAGGTTCAGCGCTGCCGTCAACGCGGCCACGTCCACCTGGCCGGCAGCCAGCAGCCGTACGACCACGCCACCGGTTCCGGCGTCCGCAGACGGGCCCGACTCGTCGAGCAGCGCGGACAGCAGATGGACCGTACCGACCGTGGGCGAACCGTGCTCGGCGGCGGACAGCCGCGCGACCGCCATGATCCGGTCGGCGGCGTCGGACAGCCTCACGCTGTCGCCGTTGCCGTCGGGAACAGCGGCGGACGGCACCGCCGAGGCCGAGGCGACCAGGGAAACCTGCCGTACGCCGTGCCGGCGCATCTGGACCGCAGCAGCGTTGGCGGCCGTCCAACCCTCCGGAAGCGAGCACCCGGCGACGGACAGCGCCCGGTCCAGGGCCAGAATCCCCAGCAAAAGATCCACCGGCTCCGCCGCCGCGCGCCCGCACCGTACCGCTTGCCGCACGGCCTCGACGGACACCGCGAACAGCACCGGTGAGCCGTTCACCGAGGTCCCGGAGGTCCATGAAGTCAGCGCGCGGGTCAGTCGGTTACCGTGCTTGCCCAGTGTTCCGGCCCGGCGAAGAAGGGTGACGCCGTGGGACTGCGGTCCCTCGGTCTCCGTCGGGGCGCTCGCGTCCAGTGCGTCGAGCGCGGTTGCCGCGGCGGCCGGGTCCAGTCCGCGCAGCAGTACGGCTTCCCGGGCCCTGCTCTCCGGCAGGTCCAGCAGGGCACGGGCCACATGCCGGCAGCGCACCGAGATCGTCCCCTCGGCACGGGCCGCCCTCAGCGCGAGCAGCAGGCACGAGCGCATCGCCCCCGTCATCCCGGGCAGCACTCGGCCGCTGCCCGAAGCCGGTCCGCGCGAACCGAGGCCGAAGCGCCACTGTGCCTCACGCCACGCGGCGTCGACCTCCGCCTCGTCGGCTTCCGCGCCGTCCGCGACCGGCGCACCGAGCGCCTCGTCGTCACTCACCCAACCAGCGCCCGCCCGACCGGAGATCACGCCGCTGAGCGAACCGGCCTTCCGAATCCCCGGGGCGATCGCCGCGCCGGCATCCGTTTCCCCCATCACGAGCGCGCCCAACAGGGTGTCCGTCCCTACGACCGGCAACTCGCCCCTGACCGCACGGCGCAGTGTCTCCACGAACAGGTTTATGACGTCCGGCTCGAACTCTGTTGTCGCTCCGACCACGGCCGTGGCGTCGGTGTGTGCTGCGGTCGTTCCTCGCTGGTCCATCGAACATTCCCTTCGTAGCGCGGTGGCTTGGTCGGAACGACGTTAGGCGCATCTCCCACGACACCGCGTCGGCCGACCGGCCACATCGCCGGTCCGATCGGCAGACGGCTGCTCGCCCTGTGCAGGGCGCCCAAGCGCGCTGTCTGCGGCGCGCTGCCCTGTGAACCTCCGCCTGAAAGTCTCATGAGGACTCCGGGCCCGCTCCAAGACCGTGGTCACCTCGGCTGCCAAGACCGGCGCGTCGCCGGTCTCGAGGCCCGCATCGCCGACCCGGTCGTGTCCCGCCTCGTGGTGTAAGCGACCTTGCTCGACGCGTTCCGGTAGGCC
>NZ_JAVFVX010000015.1:0-67758 GCF_033441795.1 Streptomyces sp. ADMS
CGCAGGTTCTCCCGGGAGGCCGGACGCGCGAACACATCGTCCACCGAGGCGCACAACGCCTCCAACCTCCCCTCAAGCTCCCGCACTTGGCCTTCGGTCAGCTCGTCCGTCCGCACCACGCCCAGCGGCAGTTTCAACCCCACGAACGGAGCAACGAGCCAACCACCGTCACGTCACGTGAACCACCGGCTGTAGTACTAGTAGTGCGGCCGATTGCAGAGGAAGCAGCCGTCCCAGAGCGGGAGCGCGCTGAGGACGCGGTGGCGCACGCACGAGGCCATCGCGGCCTCGTCCGGGCCGGGGCAGCCGCGTGCGGCGCTGCGGTAGGCGGGCGGGGCGCAGGACTCCACCATGGTCGTGAAGCGGTGCAGGTAGTCATGCACGCGGGGCGGGTGGTAGCCCAGCTCGCTCCAGCGATGTCCGCTTGCCGCGAGTGCTGTGGCACGCAGCACGAAGTCCTTCGCGCGGGCGCGTTCCCGCTCCGTCGCACCCCAGTCGAACTCCGCCAGGTCGAACCCGACGGCACCGCGCCCCATGACGTTCTGGTCCTGCAGGGTCAGCAGCGCCGCGAAGCGGAAGTCCCGGTCCTCGGAGGCGAGATCGGACACGGCCAGCATCAGCACGTCGATGAACACCGCGGTGGCGCCATTGGACAGGTCCAGGTCGTGGCTACCGCCGGAGAAGATGTTGCTCACCGACCTATGATGCGATCCTGGCCCTCCACCTGCTTGGAGAAGACGCATGACGGATGCGAGCACCGGCAAAGTGGTCGTGAACAGGGTGATGTCCCTCGATGGGTTCATCGCCGGTCCCGGCCACACGATGGACTGGATCTTCGAGCACATGACGTCGGCGACGTTCCCGGAGGTCATGGCGGCCACGGGCGCCATGCTCATCGGCCGGGGCACGTACGAGGTCGGCAAGCGCATGTCCGACGAGAACACCGACTACGACGGCGGGGCGCAGTTCGTCCTCACCCACCGCCCGCCCGACGAGCCGGACCCCAACGTCACCTTCCTCACCTGCGACATCGAGGAAGCCGTGGCCACGGCACGCCGCGCCGCCGGCGACAAGAACCTGGAGATCCTCGGCGCCGACGTGGCCGCCCAGTGCCTGCAGCGCGGCCTCGTCGACGAGATCCTGGTGTACGTGCTGCCGGTGCTGCTCGGCGACGGCGTCCGCTTCGCGCCGCCGGGCCTCGACCGGATCGACCTGGAACCGTTCAGCAACGTCCAGTCGGGCGGGGTCACCATGCTGCGCTTCCACGTGCGCAAGTAGGCACGGTCGCAACTACTAGCCTGCTGTCATGGCCCCCATCCCGTGGGGCAATTTCCCCACTCTCGCTGAACGTCAACTGGCCCGACGGTGGCTGCAGTTCATGGCGAACATCGGTCGGGCTTCCAACACTATCGACGCGTACGGGCGGGCGGTCGAGGACCACCTGCGGTTCTGTGCAGTTGAAGGCACAGATCCCGTACTGGCCGGTGCGGACACGGTTGCCGCCTGGATCGGGGACATGCTCGACCGTCCCCGCCAGCGATCAGCGAAGGCGCCGCTGCATCCGGAGACGGGACTGGCGAACGCGACCGTCCAGCAACGTGTGGTGGCCGTGCGGTCCTTCTACGAGTACCTGGTGGAAGACGGGCTGCGCGAACGGAATCCCGTACGTCGAGGGCAGTCGAGCCGCCGTGGCCGTCCCCCTCGGCAGGGGCTCGTGCGGCGCCTCGAGCAGGCACCGTGAACCGGCCCGGCTGCCCCTCGGCCAGCCAGCCCCGCGCGACCAGGCGTTTCGCCTTCGACCGCAATGCCTCCACCCGTGCCGGCACCACGTCCAGACCGAACAACACGGCCAACTCCTGGCAGGTCAACGGCCCCTGATGGAGCCGGTCCCGGTCCGCGAGCGCCCTAAGGATGCGCTGGTAGTCCCACCGACAGTACCGACCAGGCCAGTCCCTCCCGCCACATCGGAACCTGCGACTTCCTCTTCGCTGCCTCCGGCACCTGCGGCGTCTTTCCGGTCTGCTCCCCGGCGGCCGGCGCGGTCCCCTCGGCCCGGGCGGGGTCCTGCCCGCTCTCGTCCACGGGGGCCAGCACCTCGCCGACCCGCGAGCAGGCGATGGCCCACTCCCTCCATTCCCGCTCGGCCACGGCCAACTCGGCCTGGACACGGTCGGCTTCCTCCCGCAGCTCGTCAACACGACGGCGAGCACCCAGCTCACGCTGTTCCAACAGACCAACCACCGACGGCGTCCACGACCTCCCGGGCAGCGACAGCACGACAGGCCACAACTCCCACGGGATCGCCGACCCTACGCCTGACCAGCGGAAACGCAGTCCTCAAGTCCGGAAAGACAACAGCTTCTGAGGTGATCGTGCAGGTGACGCCGTAATCGCACAGGCTGAGCATGATGCTGGTGTCGTCCAGGAAGCCCTGGCCGGCGAGGAGGAAGGTGAACGCGCCGACGCTGGCCACGACCGCAGCGACCGCTCCGAAGCCGGCGGCGGCGGACCCACAGGACGGGCAAGCGGGTGGGCACCGCACATTTCGGGTGCAGCACCGAGATACCGGTGATCGTGGGCACTGCAGCGGTGGATGTCCGTGCCGCAATGCGGCTGAACGGTCGCAGTCACTGCCGATGCCTCTCGGTGTTATGACATACCGCCGAAATAACGATCTGGGAGTCTGGCCGGAACAAGCGAGCTGTGTTCCGCATTCCAGGACGATGTCTTGCATTGACGCGAGGACTCTGGGCCCGTCATAGTGCTGCGAACACTCCTCGGGATCTGGTTCGGCTCCTGCCCGGTCCGGAAGGACCCCGAAGCTGAAGCCGGAGTGCCGTAATGGGGAGAACAGGATGAAGACCGATGCCACCTCCGGCCTTTGCGGAGACTTCATGCTGGCTGTGTACCTGGACGAGCAAGGTCGTGTTCCCGGCTATCGCACCGGCCTCGGCTTCGGCCTGAGCGGCGCGATGCTGATGGAACTCGCTCTGGGTGGCTTCATCGACGTCCTGGACGGACGCATTGTCGCCGTCCACGGTGCGCAGCCGCGTGACCGGGCGCTCGGCGAGGTGCTCGTGCGGATCCGGTCGTCTCGCAAACTGCGTACGGCGTCGGAGTGGGTCAGGGTTTTGAGCATCGGGGCGCACAAGCGGCTGGCGGTTGGCTTGATCGCTGAGCGTGTCCTCGTTCGCACGCGGGGACGGTTGCCGTTGGCGGCCTGGTGGGCTCGTCGCTACGACGTCCTGGTTGGAGGGATGCGGGATGCCGTGGTCCGGTCCCTTGGTGATACGGCTGATTCCTCTGATCGCTTGATCGCGCTGGCCGCACTGGCGAGTGCGTGTGGGGCCGCGTCGGGCGGCCGGGACTGGAGCGAGTACGAGACGATGCTGCGGTCGGCGAACCCGGTTTGTGCCCAGATTCTGACCGCGGTCGCCGACTCTGTGTGGCTCGGAACGCTCTCTTCCTGGACCTGAACCCGCCGCCTGGTCCGCATCGCGTTTCCGCGGCGGGAATCGGTTCCGCCGGTCAGTGCGGTCGGCGGACCTCGCGGAAGTCGGACTTGCGGATCCTTGCGTGGACGCCCTTCACGTCGTCGACGACCTGGGAGACCGCGAAGTCGCCTGCCGCGCTGAGGTACGCCATCGCCAGATGGCGTTCGATGCCGTAGTCGGTCACGAGCAGGTCGAGCGCGCAGCGCACGCAGTCGCGCATCGCCTCGTTCAGATCCCTGTCCAGGCCGATGGGCACCAGATAGTCGTCCGTCTCGGCGAACGGTGCGACGCGCCCGTGGCCGGGCCGCAGGGCGGCACCGCCCGGCACCACATCGAGCTTCACGGTGGCGCGCAACGATGCCTCGAATGCGGTCAGGGCGACCTCGCCGTCGCCCTGAGCGAAGTGAGGGTCCCCGAAGTAGACCAGCGCGTCGTCGACCTGCACCGGGAGGAAAAGCGTGGAGCCCTCGCCGAGCAGGGAGATGTCGATGTTGCCCCCGTGGCGCCCCGGCGGCACCGAGTGCGGTCGCTCGTCCCCGGGCACCGCCACGCCCATCACGCCGAGGAAAGGCCGCAGCGGGAAGCGCAACGAGCCGCGCGAGGGGTCGGTCGGATCCACCGCCATCCGGCCCCATGCGCCGTGGTGATCCGCGTGTGCCGTGGCGAAGGTGAAGACGGGACCGGGCGTCGACGGCAGCTCGCCGGGGAGTGCGCCGAAGCCGTGGCGGGCGGAGACCATGCCGTACGGAACCCGTGGGGTGAGGTTGAGGACGGTCACCGCGAGCAGATCGCCGGGCCGGGCGCCGGCCACGGCGATCGGTCCGGTGACGAGGTGCGGTCCGTCATCGTCGAAGTCGTGCGGCATTCCGGAGTCCGCCACCTGCTGGGCGTCATCGAGCACCTGGCTGCCGCCGACGCCGTAACGGCCGAAGAACTCGACGGGGTTGCGGCCCTGGTCCTCAAGCACTCCCTCGTGGCTGATCGTGTCGACCGTGACTACGGAGCCCGGTTGAACGACGGCGCACGGTGGGTCCGCCTCGCACGGAAGGCGGCCCCACAGGGTGTTCCCCGGCGTGGCCGGGACGTAGGTCGTCGACGCGATCGCTCCGTGGCCGGGCTGGAGGATCGGGAAGCCGGTGGTGGCGACGTCGAGGAGGGGCGAGTCGATCGCGGTCATGGCCCACCTTTCAGGGAGTGGAAGGGCTGGCCCGACGCTATGAACGTCCCGTTGCACCGGTGTTTCCGGTGGGGGTCCGTGCCGTAAAGCTGTCTCGTATGGCAACATGGCATCTCGCATATGTGCTGCAGAGGAGACCTGGATGGATGTCGGCGACGTTGTTCTCATCGGCGGAGCCGGCCTTGTCGGTGGATTCGTCAACTCCATAGCCGGCGGCGGGTCACTGCTCCTCTTCCCCGCGCTGGTCGCCGGCGGGCTGGGTACGGTGGCCGCCAACGTCACCAACTCCGTGGCGCTCTGGCCGGGCTACCTGGGCAATGTCGCGGCACTGAAGGGGTCTTCCCGCCCGTCTTCCGTGACGTCACTGGCGGTCGTGTCGGCAGTGGGTGCCGCCGCCGGATGCGCGCTGCTGCTGCTCACTCCGTCGCGGATCTTCTCGGTCGCGGTGCCGTTCCTCGTCCTCGGCGCCAGTGCCCTCCTCGCCTTCCAGCCCCGGTTGCGGGCACTGCTCGGCGCCGACGAAGGTGACCATCGCGTCAAGCTCTACGCCGGCACGCTCGCCGGCGCGGTCTACGGCGGTTACTTCGGAGGTGGGCTGGGAGTCATCCTGATGGCTCTGCTCGGCCTGACGCTGTCCGCTCCGCTGGCCGAAGTGAGCGTACTCAAGGGGACGTTGCAGCTGGTCGTGGCCACCGTGTCGCTCGTCGTCTTCGCGTTGTTCGGCCCCGTGCACTGGATGATCGCGCTCGTGGTCGCGCCGGCGTCCCTTGTCGGCGGAGTGCTCGGCGGCCGGCTGGCGACGAGGCTGAGCGAGCCGGTGCTGCGTGGCGCCGTGGTCGGCTTCGGCGTACTGGCCGGCGTCTGGCTGAGCATCCGCGCCTTCGGCTGACCGTTTCCGGAGACGGAAGGCCGGGCCGCGCCGGCCCGGCCACGGGCGCGGGTCCGACGGCGAACGTCGTGTCCGCTGTCGGCCCCGTGCGGCAGCCCGCTGGTGCCGGGCCGTCGGTCCCCGAACGCCGTCCGTCGGCGAGGACGGCTCAGATGTCCAGGACCAGTCGGTCGCCCTGACACCGGCCGACACAGATCATCATCGTGCGCCCGGCAAGACGTTCCTCGTCGCTGAGTACGGAGTCCCGGTGCTCCGGCGTCCCGGCGAGCACACGGGTCTCGCAGGCGCCGCAGTACCCCTTCTCACAGTCGTAGGACAGGCCGCTCACGGCGTCGCGCAGGACCTCGATGAGGCGGCGGTCGGCAGGCACGGTGAGCGTGACTCCCGTACGCGCGAGCTGGACCGCGAAGGTCCGGTTCTCCGCGGCGTCGAACGCCGTCTCAAGGCCGTCGTCGGCCGTGAAGCGCTCCTGATGCAGCCGGTCGGTGAGACCCAGGCTGGCGCACTCACGCTCGACGGCCGCCAGCATCGGCGCCGGCCCGCACGCGTAGACGGCGGTGTCCGCGTCCAGGTCGCCCAGCAGCCGGGGAAGGTCGGGCAGCCCGGCCTCGTCCTGCGGGAGGAGGGTGAGCGCGTCGCCGGCGACGGCGGAGAGCTCGTCGGCGAACGCCATCGTCGAGCGGGTGCGGCCTCCGTACACGACGGCGAAGGGCGTGCCGCGCCCAGCGGCCGCACGGACCATGGCGAGGACGGGTGTGACGCCGATGCCGCCGGCGACGAACAGGTAGGAAGCCGCCGGCACGAGCGGGAAGTGGTTGCGCGGCCCGCGTACCGCGAAGGTGGCTCCCGGGCGGGCCAGCTCGTGCAGTTCGGCCGACCCGCCCCGCCCCAGGTGCTCGCGCAGGACGCCGATGCGCCACGTCGTGGCGTCGGCGGGGTCACCGCACAGCGAGTACTGACGCAGCCTGCCCGAGGGCAGCCTCACCTCGACGTGCGCACCGGGCTGCCACGGGGGGAGTTCGGCTCCGTCCGGCAGGCCGAGGTCGACGGCGACGACACCCTCGGCTACGGCGCGTACCGCGGTCACCCGCAGCGGGGTGGGCGTGCGCAGCGCGCGGGCCGTTCCCGCCGCCGCGGTCGCCCGGGGACCGGGTGTGAAGACCGCCGGGACCGCGTCCCAGCCGGACTGGTTGCCGCGCGTCGGGTAGGCGACGAGCCCCTCCTCGATCACCAGGTAGTCGGGCAACCGGGTCAGCACCTGCGTCATCATCGCGCGGAACATGGCTCGGGCGAGGTGCGCGCCGGCGCACCGGTGCGACCCGATCCCGAAGCTGAGATGCCGGCTGGCGTCGCGGTCCAGCCGCACCTGTTCGGGGTCGGGGAACACGGCGGGGTCGTGGTTCGCGGCGACCCACGGGATCAGCACCCGGTCGCCCGCGTGCATCGGGCAGCCGCCGACCTCGACGTCCTGGGTGACCGTGCGGGCCATCGACTGTGAGGGGGCGAACGCGCGGAGGAACTCCTCGGTCGCGGTGTCCAGCAGATCCAGGGAGTCGATCAGCCTCTGCCGCTGTTCCGGGTGGCGGGCGAGGTGGACGAGCGTGGATCCGGTCAGGGAGGTGGTGGTGTCGACGCCTCCGGCGATGAGCAGGCCGATCACCGACACCAGCTCGTCCTCGCTGAACTTGCTGCCGTCGGCACGCCGGCCGGCCACCAGTGTGCTGACCGCGTCGGTCCGCGGTGTCGAGCGGCGCTCGGCGATCAGCTCGCGGATGCGCTGGTCCATGTACGCCAGCCCGGCGGCCCCGCGCACCGCTCGCTCGCTGCCGGCCGGGGCGGCGAAGATGTCGTGGATCGGCCCGGCCAGCTTCGCCCAGTCCTCCTCGGGGAAACCGAGCCAGTCCAAGGTCACCGCGGCCGGCAGCGGGTTGGTGAGGTCGCGCACGAAGTCGCAGGAGCCGAGCTCGATGAAGTCGTCCACGACGCGGGCGGCATGGCGCTCGATCATGGGTACCAGGTGCTCGACCGCCTCCGGGGTCAGCAGCGGGTTGATCAGTTGCCGGTACTCGGTCGAACGCGGCGGGTCGAGCTCGATCGGATACTGATCGAGCCCCGGTCCCTTGGGGATGACGATGCCGACCCCCTGGCCGCCGTGGCCGCTGCGGGCCGAGGAGAACGTCTCGTCGTCGCGGGCGATGCGGGCCACGTCGGCATACCGCGTCGTGTAGGTGAAGCCGCCGTAGGCGGCGGACCGGCCTACCGGGCAGGACTCGCGAAAGCGCGCGTAGTAGGCGACCGGATCGGCGTTGGCCTCATCGGAGTGGTGATCGAAGTCGATGTCGGCGGACATGGTGGGCACGCTCCACGTGCTCGGCCTTCTGCGCGGTGTTGTCCGGCCGCGCCACCGGATGTCTGGTGCCTCATCGGCGTCGCCACCCTAAGGTGCTGCCGCGGTGTGCGACAACGAAGGGTGGGCGACGTCTCAGAAGGTCAGCACAGCTTTACCGACCGAGCCGGACCGGACCGCCGCGACGGCCTCGTTGATCTGCTCGAACGGGAAGTAGGTGATCATCTTCTCGACCGGGAACCGGCCCTTGGTGTTCAGGTCGAGCAGCTGGGGCAGGAACACCTGCGGCAGGCTGGACCCGGCGATGATGCCGGTGACGCTGCGCCCGTTGAGGACGCTGCGCCACTCGAAACTCATCGACTCGCTCGGCCCGATGCCGATGACCCCGGCGCGGCCGAGCGGCCCGAGCGACTCCACCGCGACGCGCAGGACGTCCTCGCGCCCGGTGGTGTCGATGACGAAGTCGAATCCCTCGGGGACGAGGGCGGCCAGCTGCTCGGCGGCCGGTCCGGCCGTGGAGTCGACAGTGTGCGTGGCGCCGAAGCCGCGGGCCGCCTCCAGCTTGGCCGGGTTCACGTCGACGGCGGCGACGATCGCGCAGCCGCTCAGTGCGGCCGCGATGATGGCGGCCACGCCGACAGCCCCCGCCCCGAAGACGGCGATCGACGAGCCGGGGCGCGGCTGCAGCACGTTGAGCACGCCGCCGGCGCCGGTCTGGAATCCGCAGCCGAAGGGTCCGGCCCGCCGCAGGTCCAGTGAGGGGTCGATCTTTACGACCGCCCGCTCCGGTGCGACGACGTGGCTGGCGAACGACGACTGGCCCAGGAAGTGGGCGTTGACCTCGCGCCCTTCATGGGTCACCGCCGTGGAGCCGTCCGGGCGGCGGCCGGAGAAGTTCACGGCGTCGAAGCCGCGGCAGTAGGCGGGCGAGCCGGTGCGGCACAGCGTGCACGAGCCGCACGACGCGAAGGACATGGTGACGCTGTCGCCCGGGCGTACGGAGGTGACGTGCGCGCCGACCTTCTCGACGATGCCCGACCCCTCGTGCCCGAGCAGCGCCGGCGTGGGGAAGAAGGTCGCGAACTCGAGGTCGGTGCCGCAGATGCCGACGCCGGCGACGCGGACGAGCACCTCGTCGGGACGGGGCTCCTCCAGGTCCACCTCGGTCAGGACGAATGGCTGTCCGGCTTGCTCCAGCAGAGCGGCGGTGGCGCGCACCAGGCCTCCTCAGTGACTCACATAGCGAGATCGCATATTGACATGCGTGACAAGGTCGGTCAAGGTTCACGTATGGCTGCTGTTGACTTCCCTTCTTCCCAGCACTTCATCGACGGCGAGTGGGTCGCGGCCCGTGACGGCGGCACCCTGGACATCGTCGATCCGGCCACCCAGAAGGTGATCACCAAGGTGGCACTGTCGGGCGGAGCCGATGTCGACGACGCGGTCGCCGCGGCGCGCCGCGCCTCCCCTGGCTGGGCGGCGACCAACCCCAGCGAGCGCGGGGCGCTGATCCGGCGCTGGGCCGACCTGATCCTCGCCGACGTCGAGGCGCTGGCCGCCGTAGAGGCGAGGGACGTGGGCAAGCCGCTGTCCGGGGGCCGGACGAACATCTACATCGCCCACGACATCGTCAACTACTTCGCGGGCGCGGCCGACAAGCTCACCGGGGTCACGCTGCCGACCCGCAGTCCCGACTACCTGGGCTACACGGTGCCCGAGCCGTACGGCGTGTGCGCCGTCGTCATCCCGTGGAACGTGCCGGCCGTGCTCATGGCCGCGAACGTCGCGCCGGCGCTCGCCGCGGGCAACACGGTCGTCCTCAAGCCGTCCGAGATCGCACCGCTGACCCCGTTCGCACTCGTCGAACTCGCCCGCCGCGCCGGCTTCCCGCCCGGGGTGCTCAACGTCGTCGCGGGCGGCCCCGAGGCGGGCGCCGCACTGACCTCGCACCCGGGCGTCGACCACATCAGCTTCGTCGGCTCCACCGCCACCGGGCGGGCGATCATGACGGCCGCCGCGCAGAACCTCGTCCCGGTGAAGCTCGAACTCGGCGGCAAGTCGCCGAACGTGCTGTTCGCCGATGCCGACCTCGACACGGCGATCGAAGCGGTCGTCGCCTCGATCACCGAGAACGCGGGGCAGAACTGCTACGCCGGTTCCCGGCTGCTCGTCGAGGCCTCGGTGCACGACGAGGTCGTGGAGAGGGTCGCCGCCGCCATGGCCGCGATCAGGACGGGGCCCTGGGACGCCGACCTGGACATGGGGCCGCTGGTCAGCGCCGCGCAGTTCGCCCGCGTCAGCGGCTTCCTTCAGGACGCGCCTCGCGAGGGCGCGCGACTGGTCACCGGTGGCGCGCCCACCGGCGACGGATGGTTCGTCCAGCCGACCGTGTACGACCGCGTGGACGCGGGCATGCGCGTCGCCCGCGAGGAGGTCTTCGGCCCGGTCCTCGCCGTACAGTCCTTCCGCGACACGGCCGAGGCGACCGAACTGATGAACGCCACGGACTTCGGCCTGCTGGCCTGCATCTGGACCAACGACGTCTCCCGGGCCCTGCGGCTGGCGAAGGACGTCCGCTCCGGGCAGGTGGCGGTCAACCAGTTCCACGACGCCGGAGTGATCGGCTTCCCGTTCAACATGCAGAAGGACAGCGGCTTCAGCCGGGGTGGCGGGTACGGAGCGCTGCGCGAGTACACCCAGGAGAAGGGCGTGGCCATCCGGTTGTTGGTCCGCTGAGAGTCGACATCATGGGAACCGTCGCAGAAGCGCGGTCCGGACCGGCCCGGGAGAGGGCGGGGCCGGACGCCGAACCCGCCGGGCTGGAGCGGGAACTGACCGACGCCGTGCTCGCCGGAGCCGCGCGCTCGGACGTGCTCCGCGCGCTTCTGCGGGCGACCGGCCGGCAGGTGCGGCTGCTGTCCGCCGAGGGCGTGCCGCTGGCGACCACCGACGGCGGATCCGGAGTTGCGGCCACGGTCGCGGACGGCGTGCTCTCCGGCGTGGACGAACCGCTGGTCGACACGCTCGACGGGCTGTGCGCCACGGCGCTGCCCGTGCGAGCGGGGACGACGGTGGGCGGCGTGCTGCTGACCGTCGGTCCCGCCGATCCGCGGGTGCAGGCGCTGGCCGGTGCCGCCGTCACCGCGCTCCTCATCGACGCCGTGCGCGCGGGGGACGCCTCGGCCGAGGTCTCGCCGCGGCACACACCGGCCGACGTCGTCGCCGCGCTGCGGTCCGGGACGGTGAGCCCCTCGGTGTGCGCGGCGGCCGCGGGACTGGGGATCGATCTGCGGCGACCGCCGGCCGGTGCCGTACTGCACTACAGCGGCTCCCGCCTGCGTGCCTGGTCCACCGCCCTCGCCTGGCTGGAGCACCCTGTGCAGCAGGAAGGGCGCACGGCGTGGACGGTGGCGTCGGGCGAGGTCGGGCTCGCACGTCTGCAGAGCAGGCTGCGCCTCATGACCGGCGACGAGTCCGCCGGTGACCACGTCGTCGCGGCGAGCGGTTTCCACCCCGACTCGACCATCGGTCTGGCCCGGTCCTTCACCGAGGCCGAACGGCTGCTCGGGCTGGCCAGGAGCCGGCGCGTCCCGCTGCTCACCTTCGCCGGCTGCGGGGTGGTCCAGCTGCTGTTGCCCCTCCCGCGCGCGGAGCTGGAGGCGTACGCCGAGGCGCACCTCGGGCCGATCCGGCAGCGTCCGGAGCTGATGGCGACCCTCCGTGCCTGGCTGGCCGAGCGGGGCAGCCGGCAGAGCGTCTCCGAACAGCTCCATCTCCACCGCAACTCGGTGGGCTACCGGGTCCGCCAGATCAAGAACCTCCTCGGCACGGACCCCCTGCTTCCCGCCGCCTCGGCGCAGTTGCACCTGGCGCTCGCGGCGCTCGACCTGCTCGCCGCCGACGATCAGCGGCTGCGCGGCGACGACGAAGAACCGGTCTCCGCCGGACGCTGAACCGTCCTTGGACTGTGCCGCCAGGGGGTGCGTCGCAATGCGTCCGCACCCGCTCACGCGCCGCCGCGGCCTGCGTTGTGAGCCTTAACAGCAAGCGAAATGCCGACAACAGTCGGTGAAACGCCGACGAAACCCAGTTTTTCCATACAAGCGTTGACAGCACTGGTCGGCATGGGCAGAGTGGCCCCACAATACGTTCCACCGCCTCGCAATGCGAGACGGCAGAGGTGAGGAGGGCCGCGGTGCGAGCGATGGTGCAGACCGATTTCGGGGGAACCGAAGTCGTGTCTCCGCAGGACATCCCGGAGCCGGTGTGCGGTGCGCGCGATGTCGTCGTCGAGGTCGCGTACTGCGGGCTGAACCGCCTGGACCTGCTGCAGCGCAAGGGGCCCGGTCTGATCCCCGGCTTCCGTCTTCCCCACGTACCGGGCATGGACTTCGCCGGAACGGTGGTGGCGACCGGATCGGCGGTCAGCTCCATAGTCCCCGGCGACCGGGTCGTCGCCGACCCCACCCAGGGCTGCGGGAGCTGTCCACGTTGCTCGGTGGGCGATCGCGCGTACTGCGTCAGTCCGCGCATCCTCGGCGGCAACATCCCGGGCGCGCTGGCCGAATACGTCCTGGCGTCCGCCGAATCGATCGTACGGGTCCCCAAGTCGGTGTCGCTCGACGAGGCCGTCACCCTGCCCACCGCCTTCGCGACGGCGTGGCACGCGGTACACACCGTCGGAGCACTGGACGCCGGTGAGACCTTCGTGGTGCACGCGGCCGCGAGTCCTGTCAGCCTGGCGGCCATCGCGCTGGCCAAGCAGGCCGGTGCCTCGGTCGTCGCGTTCGCGGGCAGCGACGCGAAGCTGGCCGCGGCCCGCGCGGTCGGCGCGGACCTGGCCCTGCGCAACGACGAACCGGATCCGGCGAAAGCGGTGACCGCCTTCACCGACGGTGCCGGCGCGCACCTGGTCCTGGACCACGTCGGCTCCGGCACCTGGCGCACCTCACTGGACTGCCTCGGCATCCGCGGGCGACTGGTGCTGCTGGGCAACACCAGCGGCGACCAGGTGTCCTTCTCACTGAGAGAGGTCTTCCACCGCGGCCTGAAACTGCTGGGCGCCGGGGGCTACACCTCGGCCGACTTCGTCGCCGCCACCTCGGCCTGTTTCGCCGACGGCCTGCACCTGCCCACCGCCGCCCGCTTCCCGTTCGATGATCTCGCCGACGCCTGGGACGTGCTCGGCGCCCGCGACACCATAGGAAAGGTCGTGATCACGCCATGAACGACCTGCTCATCGTGGGGGGCGACATCGTCACCATGGACTCCGCACGGCGGGTCCTCACCGGCGCGACGATCGCCGTGTCCGGGGACAGCATCGCCGCACTCGGCACCACCGAGGACCTGCGCGCCCGTTTCCCGGACGCGAGAGAGATCGACGCGTCGGGCTGTGTCGTCATCCCGGGCCTCGTCGACGCCCACCAGCACACGACCGTCGACCCCCTCGTACGCAGCACGATCCCGGACCACATCAGCTCGCAGGAGTCGATCTTCGACTGGATCGTCCCGCTGCACGCCCACGCCGACGGTGACGACGACGAACTCGCGGCGACAATCACCGCCGTCGAGTGCCTGTCCCGGGGCATCACCACCGTGCTGGAACCGGGCACGGTGGCCTACCCGGAACGGGTCGCCGCCGGGCTGGCCGCCGCGGGGATCCGCGCTCGGGTCGGCGGCTGGGGCTGGGACGCCGAGGGCGTGCCGTTCGGCGCGCCCGCCGACGAGGTGCTCGCCCGGCAGGAGGACATCGTCAAGTCCCTGCCGGCCACCGGGCCGGTCACCGGATGGGTGACACTCGTCGGCCACGACCTCGCCAGCGACGAACTCTTCACCGGAGCGGCGAACCTGGCCGAGCGGCTCGACACCGGACTGACCTGGCACGTCTCGCCCGGGCCCGCCGACATCGAGGCCTACGCCCAGCGCTGCGGGCGCCGGCCGGTGGTCCACTTCGGAGAACTGGGCGTACTCGGCCCGCGCCTGCTGCTGGGGCACGCCGTGTGGCTCGACGACGCCGAGGTCGACGCGATCCTTGACACCCGTACCGCCGTCGCCGCCTGCCCGGGGGCCTACCTGCGCCTCGCCCAGGGCTACACCCGGGCCTCGCGCCACGCCGAGCTGGTGCGCCGGGGCGGCCGGGTGGCCCTGGGCTGCGACGCCCACAACGCCGGCGACGCCCCGGACGTCCTCCTGGCCGCCTATCTGTTCGCCGGCCTCGAACGCGACCGTGACCTGCCCGACCCCATCCGCGCCGAGCAGGCGTTCGCGCTCGCGACGGTCGACGGCGCCGAGGCGGTCGGTCTGGGCGGGCGGACCGGCTCCCTGGAGGTCGGCAAGGCCGCCGACCTCGTCGTACTCGACACCAGTGACCCCGCCTGGATGCCCCGCGGCGACCTGGCCCGCCAGCTCGTATGGGGTCACGTGTCGCGCACTGTCCGTGACGTGCTGGTCGACGGCCGCGTGGTCGTCCGCGACCGGCAGCCGACCGGCATCGACCTCGCCGCCGTAGCCGAGGCCGCCGCCGAGCGGTCCGCCGACCTCCTGCGGCGCGCCGGCATCACGCCCCGCCCGACCTGGCCGGCAAAGCCGGCGGGCACCCCGTAAAGGAGACCACCCGTTGAACGTCATCGACATGTCCGGACGCTCCCCGGCCCAGAAGCAGGGCCTGCTCTCGCAACTGGTGGTACCGCGGCCGATCGCGATGATCACCACGCTCGACCCGGACGGAGGGGTCAACGTCGCGCCGTACAGCTACTACATGCCGGTCAGCGGCGAACCGCCGCTGATCGCGGTCACCATCGGCGCCCAGCGGGAGGCGACCCAGGAGCCGAAGGACACGTGGCTCAACATCGAGCGCACGGGCGAGTTCGTCGTCAACGTCACCACCGCCGAGATCGCCGAGCACATCGAGGCGGTGGCCCGCGAATACCCTCGCGGCGTCAGCGAGATGGACGTCGCCGACTGGCGATCGGTGCCCTCACAGGTCGTCGACACGCCGTCGCTGGCCGACAGCCCCGCGCACCTGGAGTGCCGGGTGCACGAGGTGATCGACCGCGGCGACCACACCTCCTGCTTCTCGGGCGTGCACATCGTCCTCGCCGAGGTCGTCTGCATCACCACCGACGACTCGCTCATGTCCGCCCCGGGCCGCGTCGATCCCACCCGGGTCCGAGCGGTCGGGCGGATGGGCTTCCCGTGGTTCGTCGCCGCGGGGGAGGAGTCCATCTTCCACCAGGAGCGTGTCTCCTACGCCGAGCTCGACCGGGCCGACCGGTCCGCCAACTGACCCCCCCCGCGAAGTCCCCCCCCCCGCGAAGTCATCCCCCGAAGTCACCACCGCCTCGACAGGGCGGTGCCACCGAGCGAACGGAACCGCAGACATGACTGCAGGCAGATCTCTCTGGCGTAGTAGGGCGGCGCTCGGCCTCGCCCTCACAGGAGCCCTCGCGCTCTCCGGCTGCGCCGGCAACGACGCGACGGCACCCAAGGCGACCGCCGCCGCGGCGAGCGGCGGCAGCGGCGGATCGGGCCTCAACGAGCCCGACGTCAACGGCGACGGCAAGGTCGTCATAGGTGTCCTCAGCCCCGGCGACATCAACGACCGCGGCTACTACGAGAGTTTCGTCGACTCGGCGGACGCCTACGCCAAGGAAAAGGGCTGGACGGTCATCAAGCGCGGCAGCGTGCCCGCGAGCGACGCGCTCAGCGCCGCACGCGCGCTGTGCCAGCAGCACGTCGACATGGTCGCGCTCGCCGCGAGTGAGCTCAAGGCCGCCATCCCTGCCTCCGAGGAGCCGGTCTGCGCCAAGACCGCCTGGTACGTGCCGTCGTCGGCGAACATCGACCAGACCCCGCGGATCATGCTGTCCTCCGACAACCCCAACCAGTCGATGCTCGCCGCCGGCTACGCCGCGGGCCTGAAGATGAAGGCGGGCGGCTACACCAAGGCCGGCTTCGTCACCGGCATCAAGGCCGACTTCAGTGTCCTGGGAGCGAAGGCCTTCCTCGCCGGGATCCGGGAGGTCGTCCCCAAGGCCACCCTGGTGAGCACCTACACCGGTGACTTCAACGACTCGGCGAAGGCCAAGGAAGCCATCCAGGCCCAGATCAGCCAGGGTGCCAAGGTCATCTACCCCTACCTCGGGGGCGCGACCGACGCCGCGGCGCAGGTGGCGAACGCCAGCGGCGTGCTGACCCTCACCCCGGGCACCGACCGGTGTGCCTCGACCAGCCCGAAGTTCGACATCTCGGTGATCTTCAGCCCGGGTGACTACTTCCGCGCCGCGCTGGAGGACTTCGCCAAGGACGACCTGAAGATGGGCACGCCGCGCGTGTGGCAGCTGGGCGTCGACCCCTACCCGACCATCAAGATCTGCAAGGGCCAGGGCGACGAGGACCAGCAGCTGGCCGAGTTCATGAAGAAGATCGGCAACAAGGAGATCGACCCGGAGGCCGAGGTCAATCGCCTCGGCTGACCGACCGTGCCGACACCGACCCAGGAGATTCACACGCGATGACACCGACGACCTCAGCGGCCCGGATCCTCGAGCTGCGTGGCATCACCAAGTCCTACGGGTCCGTCACGGCCTGCGACGCCGTGGACCTCACCGTCGACGCCGGCGAGATCCACGGTCTCCTGGGCGAGAACGGGGCGGGCAAGTCCAGTCTCATGAAGGTTCTGCTCGGACTGATCCGGCGCGACGCCGGCACCGTGCTGGTGCGCGGTGAACAGGTCGCGCTGGACAGCCCGCAGGAGGCGGCCGAGCTGGGCATCGGCATGGTGCACCAGCACTTCAGCCTCATCAACGGGCTCACCGTGTGGGAGAACGTCGCACTCGGCGACACCGGCGCGGTGAACAAGCAGGCCATCTGCGCCGACATCGCCGAGGTCGCCGCACGGTACGGGCTGCCGGTCGACCCCGAGGCGCGCGTCGACGCGCTCTCGGCGGGCGAGCGGCAGCGCGTCGAGGTGGTCAAGTGTCTGCGGCGCAACCCTCAGATCCTGATCCTCGACGAGCCCACCTCGGTGCTGACCCAGGCCGAGTCGCAGGAGCTGTTCGCCGTGCTCGGCCGGGTGGTGCAGGAGGAGGGGCGCGCGGTCATCCTCATCAGCCACAAGCTCGCCGAGATCGTGCAGGCCACGGACCGGGTGACGGTCCTGCGCAAGGGCGGTGTCGCCTTCCGGGCGGTCACCGCCGAGACCACCGCGCCGGAACTGGCCCGCCAGATGGTGGGCCGCGACGTGTCGCTGCGCGAGGAGGGAGCCGCCCTCGGCCTGCTGCCGGTCAACACGCCCCGCACGGCCCGGGGCGGGGCCCACGACCGGCCCACGCCCGTCCTGAGCCTGGCCGGGCTCACCGTCGAAAAAGGCGGGGTGACGGTTCTTCAAGGAGTCGACCTGACCGTGGGCGAGGGCGAGATCTGCGCCCTCTACGGCGTCGAGGGCAGCGGCCAGGCGATGCTCGGCGAAGTCCTCGCCGGGCTGGTCCTGCCGACCGCCGCCACCATCGAGGTCGCCGGCCGCAGGGTCGACGTGACCCGGCCCGGCGCGCTCGGAAAGGCCGGTCTCGGCATCGTGCCGGAGGACCGGCATCAAAGCGGCGTCGTCCTCGACATGAGTGTCACCGAAAACCTGACGATGAAGTCGCTCGACAAGCTCAGCGGACGGTTCCTGCTGCGCCGGAGCGCGATGCACGCCGAGGCCCGTCGCCTCGCGGACGAGTTCAACATCATCGCGCCCTCGCTCGACGCGCCGCTGCGCAGCCTCTCCGGAGGCAACCAGCAGCGCGTCGTACTCGCCCGGGAGCTGTCCGGTCACCCCAGCGTCCTGGTGGCCGCGCAGCCCACCCACGGGCTGGACGTCGGCGCCATCGAGGACATGTACGCCCGGCTGCGCGGGGCGGCCGCGGACGGCGTCGGAGTGCTGCTCATCTCCACCGAACTCGAGGAAGTCATGGCCCTTGCAACCTGGATCGCGGTGATCTCGTCCGGGCGGATCACCGGAGCACTCCCCGTCTCGGAGGCGACTCCCGAGCGACTGGGCATGCTGGTCGGCGGTGAGGCCGCATGAGTGCCGCCTCGCTGACGGACGGGGACGACCTCGCCCGGCGCTTCCTCGCCCGGCTTCGGCCCGGGCGCGACGGCTGGATGACGGCGGGCCTGACCGCCGTACTGGTCGCCGTCGCCGCGGGCGCCTCCGCGCTGCTGCTCGTACTGACCGGTGGCTCGCCGAGTGCTTCGGCGGACGCGATATGGACCGGGAGCCTGGCCGACGCGACGGGATGGACGACGACGCTCCTCAACACGGCGCCGTTGCTGCTGGTCGCGGTCGGTACGTGCGTCTGCGCGTCGGCAGGCATGTTCAACATCGGCCAGGAGGGACAGGTCCTCATCGGCGGCCTGGTCGGAGCGTGGGTCGGGCTGCGGCTGGCCGTGCCCGGCCCGATGCTGGTGGTCGTGGTGCTGGTCGCCGCGGCCGTCGGCGGCGGAGCCTGGGCCGCGCTCAGCGCGGTGATGCTCCGCCTGCGCGGCGTCAACGTCCCGGTGAGCACCCTGCTGATGACGTTCCTCGCCATCCAGCTCGTCACGTTCGCGGTCAGCACGCCGTGGCTGCAGGAGAGCGCGCAGGGCTCCTCGGGCATCGCCGACGCGGCGTCCAACCCCCTGCCGGCAGGCGCCCAGCTCGGCGGCTTCGGGCAGTACCCGTCGGTGCAGTGGAACATCGGCCTGTTCATCGCCCTCGTCGCCGCTGTCGGTGTCGCCGTGGTCCTCACTCGCAGCCGGTGGGGCTTCAGGGTGCGAATGCTCGGGCTGAATCCGCTGACCGCCAAGCACACCGGAGTGAGGGTGGCCGCGCTCGGCGGCTTCGCCCTGGCACTGTCCGGCGCCTTCGCGGGGCTGGCGGGCGGGCTGCTGCTGGTCAGCCCGGTCGGCACCAACCGCCTGCAGGCCGGGCTCTCGGACAACTTCGGCTGGGACGGTCTACTCGTCGCGCTCGTCGCACGCAACCGGCCCCTGGTCGCGATCCCGGTGTCGCTGGTGTTCGCCGTACTGCGCGCGGGCGGCGATTTCCTCTCGGCCACGGGCGTGCCGTACTACCTCGTCGATGTCGTCAAAGCACTGCTGGTCCTCGCGTTCGTCGCGCCTCCCGTGCTCCTCGATCTCTTCCGCCGGCGTCGCGGTGGCACCCCGCGGCCGACGCCCGGCCTGTCCGTAGTCCCGACCAAGGTGAAGGCAGCCGCGTGAGCGTTCTGGACAGCACCACCACCATTCTCGCCAGCGGTGTCCGGCTGACCGTGCCCCTGGCGTTCGCCGCCTGCGGTGAGTACGTGGCCGAGCGCGCCGGCACGATGAACATCTCCGTCGAGGCGATGATGCTCGGCGCCGCGTTCACCTCGATCGCCACCGCGAGCGCGACCGGCAGCGCCACGGCCGGCCTCGTGGCGGGCGTCGTGACGGGCCTCGTTCTCGGCTTCACGCACGGCAACCTCTCCCACCGGGCACAGATCAACACCTTCGTCGTCGGCCTGGTGCTGAACGCGCTGGTGCTCGGGCTGACGAGCTACCTGATCACGACGAACGAGTTCGTCTCGCACCAGGTCGAGGTGTTGTCGATCCCGCTGCTGCAGGACATCCCCCTCCTCGGCAAGCCGCTGTTCTCCGAACGCTGGCCGGCCTTCCTGCTGTTCGCGCTGGTGCCGCTCACCTGGTGGCTGGTGGAGCGCAGCCGCTGGGGCCTGGAACTGCGGGCGGTGGGGGAGAACCCCCAGGCCGCCGACGTCACGGGCATCAAGGTGAACAAGCGGCGCCGGCAGGCTCTGCTGTGGGCCGGCGCTCTGGCCGGTCTCGGTGGCGCCTACCTCGCGGTCGGCGAGGTCGGATCGTTCAACCAGAACATGACCGCCGGGCGCGGGTACCTCGTCATCGCCGCCGTGATCTTCGGGGCGTGGCGGCTCGGCCGGACCATGCTCGGCTGCCTGGTCTTCGGTCTCTCCGACGCGATGCGCCTGGCGCTCCCGGCGCTCGGCGTCACCCTCAACGCCCAGCTGCTCGTCGCGGCCCCGTATCTCCTGGCGCTCCTGGCCATGCTCCTGTTCACCACGCAGCACCGGGAACCCGGCGCGCTCGGCCGTCCCTTCGAGCGTGGGTCGACGTGACGGGCCAGGTCCGGCGACGGCGGATGCTGGCCCCGCGAAGGCACGGGGCCGGTGTCCGCCGTGGGTGTGCGGCATCGCAGTCAGCGTCGGCGCAGCGCCGCGGTCTCCAGCGCCGGCGGCGTGTGGCCGACGTCCAGTGGGTTGAGGACGCTGCCCGGCGCGACGAGCGCGTCGATCCGGTCCAGTGCCTCGGCCGACAGCGGCCGGTCCACCGCGGTGAGCTGCGACAGGAGCTGGTAGTGGGTGCGCGCGCCCATGACGGCCGTGGTGACGCCGGGATGGGCGAGCACGAAGCGCAGCGCCAGCTCGACGAGCGTGCAGCCCTCCTCGGCGGCCACGCGGACAAGCTCCTCGACGACGGCGAGCTTGCGCGTACGCACCTGCTCGTCGGCGAAGTCGAAGTGCTCGCTGTTGCGCAGCGCGCGCGAGTCGCCCGCCGGTTCGGCGCCGGCCCGGTACTTGCCCGTCAGCCAGCCGCCGTTGAGAGGGCTCCAGACCATGACGCCCATGCGGTGCCGCTGCGCGGTGGGCAGGGCAGCGGCCTCCGCGTGCCGGGCCAGGACCGAGTACGACAGCTGCTCCACGGTGAACCGCTCACGGCCACCGCGCCGCGCCGCCCACTGGGCCTCCACGATGTCCTCGGCCGGGAAGCTCGACGAGCCGATCGCCCGTACCTTGCCCGCCCGCACCAGGTCGCTGAGCGCACCGAGGGTCTCCTCGACGTCGGTGTGGGGATCCGGACGGTGGACGAGGTACACGTCCAGGTGGTCCGTCCCCAGCCGGCGCAGGCTGTCCTCCACGGCACGTGTGATCCACAGCCGGGAGGTGCCGCCCCGGTTGCGGTCGAGCGGGCCCGCGGGCATCCGGCTCGCGACCTTCGACACCAGGACGACGTCGTCGCGCCGTCCCTTCAGCGCCCGGCCGACGATCTCCTCCGACTCTCCGAACGCGTACACGTCGGCGGTGTCGACGACGTTGACCCCGGCGTCCAGCGCCGTCGCCACCATGCGGTGGCATTCCGCCTCGTCGGTGTTGCCCCAGGCGCCGAACATCATCGACCCGAGGCAGAGCTCACTCACCTCGATGCCCGTCCCACCCAGAATCCGGTAGTGCACGCTGCCCTCGTATTCCCAGCCGACGCCCTGTCGCTGTCCTCTCGCAGGCTCGCACAGCGGCAGGCCGCAAACCGATGTCGCGCGGGGCCAGCATCCCTGGCCTGCGTGTTGTGTCTGCAGCACATCGACCCCCGGGCGCGTGCGCGCCTAGTCTCGAAGAAATCCGAACCACTCACGATGGAGGTACCGTGGCCACCGGTCTCACCTCGGCACGCTGGACTCACGTCGCGCTGCCGACCGGCGATCTCGACAAGGCGATCGCGTTCTACACCACCCTGACTCCGCTGGTCGTGGTCGAGCGTTTCAAGGACGCCGACGGCGAGAGCGTCTGGCTCTCCAACGACCAGCAGGCCGAGACGCCGTTCGTGCTCGTCCTGGTGTCGTTCAACAAGGACAAGGGCAACCCGCAGGGGCTGCTGCACCCGTTCGCGCACCTCGGCATCGAGGTGCCGGCGCGCGGGGACGTCGACGCACTCGCGGACCGGGCCCGCGAGCTCGGCTGCCTGCACTGGGAGCCGAGGCAGATGCCCGATCCCATCGGCTACATCTGCGCTCTGAAGGATCCCGACGGCAACGTCGTCGAGATCTCCCACGACCAGCGGGTGTTCGACTCGGTCCGCAAGAAGTGGGGTTCCTCCTGAAAGACACCCGCGCCGCCGTCGAGGCGTACCTCGCGGCGTTGAACGCGCACGACGCCGACGCCGTGGCCGCCTGCGTGGCCGAGGACTTCGTCAACGAGCACACGTCGTCGCTGGGACACAGCCGCAGGGGCCGCGCCGAGTACCGCGCCGCGCTGACCGGGTTCCTCGAGAACTTCGGGGACCTGCACTACGCGCCCGAGGGCGTCCTCGTCGACGGCGAGTCGGCCGCGGTGCCCTACGTCATGACGTTTCTGATGCGGTCGGCGGGCGACCGCCCCGTACTAGTGCGCGGGGTCTTCGTGTTCACTGTCGCCGGCGGCCTCATCACGCGTCGCACGGACTACTGGGACAGCGGTGAGGTGCAGCGGCAGCTCGCCTGACGCCCCTTCCTGCTGTCCGGACCGGCCCCCTGACACCCCGTCCGCCTCTCGTGCGGACGGGGTGTCCGTGCCTTCCCGGACTGGCAATTCTCTGAGCGTGACGCTGTCTCGAATGAGAGACGCTCGCCATGCGAGTAGACCGCTGGAGACACCGCTGGGCACCCCGCCTGCGTCCCCCCGGAAAACGAGAGACCGTACGACGCGGTGCGCGGTTGTGGGTGACCCGGGCTGCGGCGCCTGTGAAGAACGAGGGCGCCCTTGTCAGTCGACGTCTGTGCCCAGCCCTGGCCGACCGTCTCCCTCTCCGGCCGCGCATACGGGGGGCCTCGGGCGTGCCCTCGACCGTAGGCAGCCTTGTCGCGGCAGAGAAGCCGCCGTCAAAGGGACGGTGACCTGCCAGTGGAGCCCGCCATGATCGCGGCGCAGATCCTGGCCTGAGCCGGACGGGCCACGCCCGCCGGACCGGCCGGGCCTGCCCGCGGACGGCGCGGCCTGGTCCGCACTGCCACCGCTTCGCATGCCCCTGGACAGCTCTGCGGGGTACTTGCCGGCATAGTCACTGAGGCCGACCGGCGTCAGCAGCTCGTCCGGATCTCCCGTGGAGAGACTCGGTCCGCGCCGCGCCGACGGCCGCGGGGCCGACCCACCGACTGGTTGATGCCGGCCGGCAGGGCGACGTCCTTTCGTAGCGTCGACCATGGCAGCAGGGCGGGGCCTGGGGGACCGGTCCGATCGCCTTCAGCGCGCAAGCCCTGCGCCGGAGTCGTCCCGAGAGCGTCAGGCTGCCGCTGCTGTACGCGCCGATTCAGACGAATGCCCGCAGCAGGGTGGACTTTCTGCGGCCGCTCGGGCCGATCAGGCCGATGAACGTCCCGCGAGGTCTTCGACGGGGCCGGGGACGGCCGAGGGGAGCGAGGTCGTCCAGGTGATCATGACGGATCCTTTCCGGTCGGCTGCAGCGGGTTCAGAGTGTGAAACCGGCGACCCTGATAGGTGAGCGGCTCCCCTCCGCCGACCACCACACCGGCCACCTCGATCAGGATGATCGTGTGGTCGCCGGCGGTGAGGCGCTGGTGCACGACGCCCTCGAGCGACACGGTGGCGCCGTCGAGCAGGGGTGGACCGAGCTCACCCGGACTGAAGCGCGCCGCAGCGAACCTGTCGACACCGGCCGTCGCGAACGCCTGCGCCACCGGGTGCTGGTCGGCCGCCAGGACGTTGACGGCGACCGACTCGGCCTGGCTGAAGGCCGGGTGGACGTCTGCGGTGTCGGCCAGACAGACCGAAATCAGCGGCGGGTCCATCGACACGCTGGTCACCGAGTTGGCGGTGAAACCGTACCGCTGCCCGTCCACTTCGGTGGTTACTGCACAGACAGACGTGACCATCGAGGACAGTCCGTCGCGGTACGCCTGCGGGTCTTGGCGGATGACCGGCCGGCGCTTGACGGCGTGATCCATGGAGGGGGTGGGCATGTCAGACCACCGCCATCTCGCCGGCGCACTCCGGCGCGCCGCAGGCCGTCGACTCGGTGGCTCGGTGGATGCGGCCGGGTGCTCCGCAGGCATCGCCGCCGCCGGTGATCCGGGACGGTCGTCGTGTCGCGGGATTCGGCAGGGAGGCCGGCAGGGAGGCCGGCGGGGAGAAAGCGGATCTCATCTTGTCTTGCCTTTGCTAGGGATGCCCCGACGCTAAGATGAGGTGTCTCGTATGTCAACATGCCATCTCGCATACGTGCTGTAAGTGAGGCGCGGAGACTCGGCAAGGTTGTTCTCATCGGCGGCGTCGGCCCGCCGGTGGTGCGAACGGGCGGGAAGGTCGCCATGTGGCGGGCTCGCGCCAGAAGATCAACGGCTCCTGCATGCCGGTGTGCTGTGCGGGTGCCGAGGGACGCCGGGCGCTGCCGGTCGTTTCGTCGAGCGCGTAGAAGGCCTCGTCGATCAGTCGCTGGGTCATGCGTGGAACCTTGGGGCTGTCAGTGAGGCGTTTACGGCGTCGGCCTCCGCCCGCCCGGGTGGAGAGTGGCGATCCCCGCACCGCGAGTCTCGACCGCCCGTTACTGCGGCACTCCCTTGGGCGCGTGCGCACCGGGCAGTTCCAGGGCGGCCCGCGGTCCGCCGCGGGAGCGCAGCCACCAGTCGCGCATGCCCCACAGGACAAGCGCGCCGTAGATGACGTAGACGAAGCCGGAGAAGGCGTAGCCGTTGGTGAAGGCCAGCGGGACGCCGACCAGGTCGACCAGTAGCCAGGCGATCCAGAACTCGACCATGCCGCGCGCCTGGGCGTACATCGCGACGACCGTGCCGACGAAGACGTAGGCGTCCGGCCAGGGGTCCCAGGACAGCGTCGGGTAGGCCTTGAACAGCAGGGCCACCGCGACCGTGCAGACGGTGACGGCGCCGGCCATCGCCGCACGCTCGCGCCAGGTGGCGAACCGGGGGGTGATCTGGCCGTTTCCGGACCGTCCCTTGTCGCGGTTCCATCGCCACCAGCCGTACAGGGCCACGGTCATGACGACGGCCTGCTTGCCGGCGCTGCCGGCCAGGTGGCCGAAGAAGGCCCCGAAGAGGATGAGGCCGGACAGGAACTGCACCGGCCAGGTCCACAGGGAGCGGCGCCAGCCGAGGGCGAGGGCGGCCAGGCCGAGGATGTTGCCAGTCATGTCCGACCACAGGATGTGCTGGTCGAACAGGACGAACGCCTCGGAGTTCACCCCGTTCACCGGGCGGACGGGCTGGCTTCAGACGGGTCAAGCGTGAACCTGCCGTCCGGCGGGTCGTCGGATATCGGGCTACGGAAGCGATCCATATGCCAGAGTTTCGGCTGCCGATGCCCGTATTGTCTATATGTAAGCCTTATAAGATCTAAATCGTCGCCCTTGGCTGACAGGCAGGTCGACGATGCTGCGGCCTGACGGCGCCTCCCCCTCGGGCCAGGCTGGGGCGCGGCAGTGTCCGACAGGGCGCCCCGGCGCGTCTGTCTAGGCCACGGTGGGCGAGATGGGCGCGTTCGGCGCGTCGGCAGGTCCGGCGACCCAGTACACCGTCCGGTGCTGCCCGGAGAACGCCCCGAGGACCTCGAGATCGATCGGCTCGGCGGTCTCGGGGGCGCTGCCCCGCAGGCGCAGTGCGCCCTGCTGGGCCGGCAGGAAGTCCGTGTTGATCTCCCGGACCAGGGCCGCTGACATCATGTCCGCACGGACGCAGAACGTGTAGTCCTTGCGGTCCCGGCTGATCCTGATGCCGAAGGTGCGGAGCGGCAACCGGTCGGGGTCGACGCGCTCGTAGTGGACGCGGAACTCCGGCGGGGTGGCCGCCAGCTCGGGTTGCAGCACGTACAGGTTCGAGTGCGCCAGGTGCCGGCAGAACTCGTCCAACTCCCGCAGCAGTGTGGGGTGCACGTGCCTCGCAAGGAAGAGGTGATCGCTGCGGATGCCATTCGGCACGGGAGTCCAGCGGGCTTGCACGAGGCGCGAGTCCGGAAGTGTGTCGGCTATCTGCCAGAAGGTCCTGAAACGTGGCATGTGCTCAAGAGTGCTCCGACTGAAGCAGTGTGTCCAGTGTCGGGCCGTGACCGCAGACGGCTTGCACATGAAATGCCGCCATGGCCTGCCGGGGTCCCTCAGCGTCATGGCCTGGGGTCCTGGTGTGCCTGCTCCTCGAACACTGTCGAAGGCGAGGCCGGTCGGCGGTGCTGGTGGTGTCGTACTGGACGGCGAAGCGGGTGATCATTTCGCGGGGCCGAGCCGTGGCTGCCTTCGATGTTGTTCCCGGGGGCCTACTTCAGGCCTGCCGCCGTGCAGTCGGCCGCGAGTTGGGGCATGCATATGTCGGACGGTGTGTACATGCCGTCCCTGATGACCGTGTCCGTGATGTTGTCCTTCGTCACGGCGACAACGGGCACGAGATGCGCGGGGATGCCCTTGTGAGTGGGGCTGTCGACCTTGTCGCGCGTGAGGGCGTCAAACTGTATGTTTTTGCCCTGGGCCTTGGCCACGGCCATCTCCGCGGCGTGTTCGGCCTCCTGTGGGTACGGTTTGTACGCGCTCATGTACTGCTCGCCGGTGACGATCCGCCGCACCGCCGAGAGCTCGGCGTCCTGTCCGGTGACCGGCGGCAGGTCGGTTACGCCTGCGGCCTTCAGCGCTTCGATGACGCCGCCCGCCAGACCGTCGTTGGCGGCGTAGACGGCCTTGATGTTGTTCCTGCCGATTTCGTTGATCGCCTCGGTCATGTTCTTCTCGGCGGTCTGCGGCTTCCAGTCCACGGTGTCGAACGACTTGGCGATCGTCACCTTGCGGTCGAGCGCGAGGAGCGCGCCCGCCTTGAACTGCTGGGCGTTCGGGTCGGTGGGCGAGCCGTTCATCATGACTATCTTGTCGGAGATGCTGGCGTCCTCACCGAGGGCTTCCAGCAGTGAACGGCCCTGTATCTCGCCGACGAGCTCGTTGTCGAAGGTGATGTACGCGTCGATCGGGCCCTCGGCCAGCCGGTCGTAGGCGATGACCGCGATACCGGCCTTCTTGGCCTTCCTCACCCCGCTGGCGATGGCGTGCGCGTCGACCGGGTCCAGCAGGATCACGTCGACCTGTGCGTTGATCATCTGCTGCAGTTGTCGTGACTGCTCGCCCGCGTCCGCATCGGCGTTGGCGTACTCGACCCGGCCCTGGCCGTGAGTGAGGGACGCGACCTTCGTCTTGATGGCGGGGTAGTGGAACTGCTCGTACTGGGGGTTCGACTTTTCGGGCAGCAGTAGCCCCACGGTGATGTCGTCGCCTTTGGCCGGGCTCGCGTCGCCGCTGCTCCTCACCGCGTTGAGCCCGCCGCAGCCGACGAGCGAGGCAGAGAGCGTTGTGGTGGCTACGGACATGGCGATACGACGCATCGGGAGCTCACTTCAGGCGCGATCCGGACGTGGGTACCTGCATTGCGGCCCACCTGACTGAAAAAGCCGAGACGGAGGCGTCCCTCGGTATCGAGCGGGACTACCATACGATATGAGAGATGGCATCTCGCAATATGTCCACTCCTGGTAGTCGCGCCGCACCATCGGACCGCCCCTGGCGGGTGCCTGCTCCGCGGAGTCGACGGGTGGCCGGCGAAAGGGCGTAACCGGGCCGTCGGCGTGCTCGGCCTGCCATCCCGCGACGTCAGGCATTGCGCTCGGGGCGGCCGTGCCGAGCGCGTCCGTGGGGTCTTCGTGGTTCACCGTCGGCGGCCGTGTCATCACGCGCCGCACGGACCGCTGGGGCGGCGGCAAGGTGAGGTGGCGGCTCGCGTGCCGCCGTGGCCGACATCGTGGAAGTGGCGCTCCGATCTTGCACCCGACTACCCGTCATCTCTTGTCCGGGCGGGATGTCGGCCTGCCTGCATCTCGCATATCCGTATCGCTTGACATGATGCCATCTCGCATTGAAAGATGCCCGCCATGCGAGTAGTGACGACGGACGCCGGCCTGGGCCGGATCGAGGACGGGGCCATCGCCCTGCTGGACACGGCTTTTCCGCACGTCGGCGCGGTCCTCGAACAGCAGGGATCGCTGCGGTGCCTGGAGTCGAGCGCGGTGCGCCGACGGATCCCGCTCGACGAAGCCACGCTCGTGGCGCCGTTGGGTCGCCCCCGGGCGGTGTGGGGCATCGGCCTCAACTACGTGTCGAAGGCGGCCCGAGCCGGCCGGGGGCTGCCCGAGCAGCCGATCCTGTACCTGGCCGCGTCGTCCGGCGTCCTGGCACCGGGCGCACAGGTGGTGATCCCACGGGCCGCGACCGAACCCGACTACGAAGGGGAGATCGCGATCGTCGTCGGGCGCCCGCTGTACCAGGCGTCAGAGTCGCAGATCTGGCCCGCGATCGCCGGCATCACCGCGGCCAACGACATGACGGCGCGCGACGTCATGCGCACCACGGCGGTGCCGGCCCTCGCCAAGAGCTTCCCGGGGTTCACGCCGCTCGGCGCGTCCGTCTGCACCCCCGACGACCTCGCCGACCGCGACGCGATCCGCGTACGGACCCAGGTCAACGGCGAACTCGTGCAGGACGACACGAGCGCCGGGATGATCTTCGCGGTCACCGATCTGCTCAGCCGGCTCTCGTGGTTCACCGCCCTCGAACCCGGCGACGTCGTCCTCACCGGAACCCCGGCCGGCACCGGCCAGGACCGCGGCTGCTTCCTCGCCGACGGCGACGAGATACGGGTCGAGGTGGACGGCGTACTGCCCCTCGTCACCCGCGTCGTGCGTCCCGCAGGCGCCTCACCGCACGACCACCGGCTGACCGAACCGGTCAGCTGACCGCCCCTCACACTGGAGCACACACCGATGCCCATCTCCTCCCCGTCGTCCTACGACCTCGTCTTGGCCGGCGGCACCGTCATCGACCCGGCGTCGAACACCAACGCCCGGCTCGACGTGGCGGTCACAGGTGACCGTATCGCCGCGATCGGGGAAGGGCTGGCGGCGGGCGCGGCCCGCACGATCGACGTCACCGGTTCCACCGTGCTGCCGGGCCTCGTCGAGGGCCACACCCACATCTTCCAGTACGTCTCCGCCGTCGGCGCCCCCGCCGAGGAGGCCCACCTGCGCCGTGGCGTCGTCGCCGCGGCGGACGCCGGAACCGCCGGCGCCTCGACGTTCGCGGCCTTCCGCAAGCTGGTGGTCGAGGCGAACCCGCTGCGCATCGTCAACTTCCTCAACGTCTCGGTGCTCGGCCTGATCGACTTCAGGTTCGGCGAGCTGCTCAACCCCGACACCCTGGTCCCCGAGGACGCGCTCGCGACCGCCGAGGCCCACCCCGATATCGTGCGCGGCTTCAAGATCCGGCTGTCCGAGGACGTCGTCGGCGAGCACTGGGAGTCGCTGCTGAAGAAGTCCGTGGCGCTGGCCGAGCAGGCCCGACTCCCGCTGATGGTGCACATCGGGGAGACCGAGGAGCCGGTGCCCGTCGTCCTGGAATACCTGCGCCCCGGAGACATCGTCGCGCACTGCTACACCGGTAAGCCGAACGGCATCCTCGACGGCGACCAGGTGCACCCCGCGGTCATGGCGGCCCGCGAGCGCGGCGTGCTGTTCGACTCCGCCCACGGCAAGAGCAACCTCAGCTTCGAGGTGGCGCGCCGGGCGATCGCCGACGGATTCCTGCCCGACATCCTCAGCTCCGACACCAGCGCCCGCAACTGGCGCGGCCCGGTGTTCGACCTGCTCACCAGCGTCTCCAAGCTGGTCGCGCTCGGCGCGCCGCTGGAGGAGTGCATACGGCGGGCCACCGTCGCCCCCGCACAGCTGCTCGGCCTCGACACCGAGGGCTACGGGCGCCTGGCGGTCGGCGGGCGGGCCGACGTCACGGTCGTCGACTGGACCGACGAGGTCACCCTGCCCGACGCCGCTGGCAACACCATCCTCGCGCCGCGCCTGGAGCCGACCGTCGTGCTGCACAACGGCGCCGAGGTCGACATCGTGCCGTGGCGCGGTCTGCCGTCGGCATGAGACGCCCGCCCGCCCCGGGGAGGACGCGATGACCGTCGGCGACCTCCACCTGCTGCGGCGCCGGCTGCGCGCGGCCCTGACGGCGGGGCGACCCGCCGTCGGGACGTTCGTCAAACTGGCCTCGCCCGACGTGGTGGAACTGGCCGAGGCGGCCGGGTTCGCGTTCGTGGTCGTCGACCTCGAACACTCCACCCTCACCGAACAGAACGCCGTCGACCTGGTCCGCCACGCCCACGCCTGCGGCCTGCCGGCCCTGGTCCGCGTGCCCGAGGTGGACGCCGCCGCCGTCAACCGGCTGCTGGAGGCCGGGGCGGCGGGGATCCAGCTCTCCATGCTCACCCGCGTCGACCAGGCAGAGGCACTCGTGGCCGCGACGCGGTTCGCGCCCGCCGGCCGCCGCTCGGTCAGCCTGGCCAACAGGGCCGCCCGGTTCGGCGCGCTCCCGCTGGCCGCCTTCCTGGGCGCCGAGCAGGACGACCCGCCGGTGCTGGTCGGCCAGATCGAGACGGCCCGCACCGATCCCCTGCCGGATCTGCTCGTCCCCCTCGACGTGTGCTTCGTCGGCAGCACCGACCTCGCGGTCGACCTGGGCCTGCCGGCCGACCCCGCGGTGCTGCGCGCCGCGGTGGACCGGGTGCGAGTGGCCGCCCGCTCGGCGGCGGTGGCGTTCGGCGGCTGGGCGCCGACCCGGGGCGCGGCGGGACACCTGGGCCTGAGTGACGCCGACTACCTGGTCGTCGGCTCGGACCTGCAAATGCTGGCGGCAGCCCTGCGCGCCGCCGCCGGAGAGGAGAACCAGTGACCACACGCAACGCGGCATTGTTCAGCACCGTCCTGAACTGGGAAGAGCTGCCGGTGACCCAGGTGCGGCCGGGGGTGCGCCGTCGTGTCTACGCGACGGACGAGATGATGATCTGCCACCACGAGCTCGAGGTCGGCATGATGCTCAACCCGCACCGGCACGAGGAGTTCGACCAGCTGGTCCATATCGCCCAGGGGCGAGCGAACTACTACGTGGACGGTGTCGCGCACGACATGCGCGCGGGCTCGTTCCTGCTGGTCCCCCGAGGCAGCGAGCACTATGTGGAGCCGACGGAGGCCCCCTGCGTGAACATCGACTTCTTCGTCCCGCCGCGTGCCGACCTGCTTCCCTGACCGAAGGGCCGGCTCGCCGCGGCACCCGGGGCGTGCGGTAACCGGGGCGCGCGGTAACCGGTGCCGGGACTGACTCGGCCCACCCACACCCGAGTCACCGCCGGGAGGCGTGTCACATGACCCACATCGTCGTGCTCGGAAGCACGAACATGGACCTCGTCGCGTACGTCGCGAAGGCCCCGCAGCGCGGAGAGACCGTCAACGGACGCGAGTTCCGTACGGTCCCCGGCGGCAAGGGCGCCAACCAGGCGGTGGCCGCGGCCCGTGAGCGTCTCGGTCTGACCGGCACCAAGTCGACCGAAGAGGGGTGCCTGCGCATAGGCGCGACCGTGACCAACAGCGACCTCGCCGCGCACCCCGAAGTCCGCCGCCGCTACCCGGCGTTGACGCAGGCGGTACTGGCGGGTGCCTCCGGGCAGTTGCGCAACATGGTCACGGTCGGTGGCAACCTCCTCCAGCGCACCCGCTGCGGCTACTCGGCGACGTGACCGCACCCTGCAACAAGCGCGTCCCCGGCAGCGGTTGCCCCGCCATCGCCGGCGAGCACCACAACCACGCCGTCCTCGGCGCCTCCGGCCACTGCGCGGCCGTCCACCCCTCGGACATGGGCGTGGCGCTGACGGCCTTCGACGCCGTGGTGTCGTACGAAACGACCGACGGGCCGGGGAAGTTGCCGCTTGCCGAGTTCTATCTGCCGGTGGGCGACACCCCGCACCTGGAGACCGCGCTGCCGCCGGGGGCGCTGATCACCGGTGTCACCCTGCCGCCGACGCCCTCAGCTGCCAACTCCCGTTATCGCAAGGTACGCGAGCGTGCCTCGTACACGTTCGCCACCGGCTCGGTCGCCGCCGCGCTCGACGTCCAAGGCGGCGTCGTACGCGAGGTGCGCCTGGCCTTCGGAGCGGTCGCGTCCCGGCCGTGGCGCGCCCGGACCGCCGAACGCGTGCTGACCGGCGCACCCGCCGACGCCGAGACCTTCGCCGCCGCCGCGGACGCCGAACTGGCTGCCGCCGAGCCGCTGCCCCACAACGGATACAAGGTGCCCCTGATGCGCAACCTCATGGCGGCCGTCCTGACCGAACTCGCCGAGGAGGCCGCCGCCCGATGACCAGAGCAGCATCCAAGGGTGCGACGGTCGGGGGCGCCGTCGGCGTCGCGCACACCCACGTGGACGGCAGGGACAAGGTCACCGGAGCCGCCCGCTACGCTGCGGAGATCCCCTTCGCCGAACTCGCCCACGGCTGGCTGGTGTTGTCCGCCATCGCCCGTGGTCGAGTCCGCTCGCTGGACATGGCCCCGGTCCTTCGGATGCCGGGCGTGCTCACCGTCCTGCACCACGGCAACGCCCCGCGCGTCGGCAACGACTACATGACCCTGCTGGGCGTCCCGCCGGACCCGACCGTGGCCCTCTTCCAGCACGACCGGGTGCCGTACCTGGGCTGGCCGGTGGCCGTGGTCGTCGCGGAGACCTCCGAGCAGGCCAGGGAGGCCGCTCAGGCGCTGGTCGTGCACTACGAACGTCAGCCGCACGACGTCGAGTTCAACGGAGCACGTCCGGACGCCTACCCTCTCGACACCTACGAGCCGGCGGTGGTGGAGAAGGGTGACCTGGCGGCTCAACTCGCCGCGTCCGCCGTCGTCGTGGACGCCGAGTACACCACTCCGGAGGAGCACCACCACCCGATGGATCCGCACGCGGCGACGGCCCGCTGGGACGGTGGGCGGCTCGAAGCCGTCGACTCCAACCAGGGCACCGCCAATGTCGCGAGCGAACTCGCCAGGCTGTTCTCGCTCGACGCGTCCTCGGTGCGGGTGCGCTCCGAAATCGTCGGCGGCGGCTTCGGGTCCAAGGAACACGTCCGGGCGCACCAGGTGGCCGCCGCGATGGCCGCGAGCGTCCCGCGGCGGCCGGTCCGCGTCGTTCTGACGCACCGTCAGATGTTCTCGCTCGTCGGCTACCGCAGCCCCACCGTGCAGCGGGTCAGGCTCGGCGCCGACGCCGACGGGCGGCTGCGCGTCCTCGAACACCGCTCCCTGAACCTCACCTCGAGCATGCACGACTGGGTCGAGCCGTGCACTCAGGGGGCACGGGTGATGTACGACGCCGACGCCCACCACACCTCGCACCGGGTCGTACGGCTGGATGTGCCGACCCCCACCTGGATGCGCGCCCCGGGCGAGGCGCCGGGGTCGTTCGCGCTGGAGTCGGCGCTCGACGAACTCGCCGAGAAATGCGGCCTGGACCCGATCGAGCTGCGCGTACGCAACGAGCCCCGGGTGGGTCCGGTGTCCGGGCTGCCCTTCAGGCCGCGCAGACTGCTCGCCTGCCTCCGGGAGGGCGAGCGCAGGTTCGGCTGGGCGGTCCGGGACCGGGCCACGGGCGGCCTGGTCGGCGCCGACCAGGCGGGCTACCACTTCGCGGCCAACGCCGACGTCCCGCTCATCGAGGTGGACTGGGTGGACGACCCCGACCCGGACGACCCGGTCGGAATCAAGGGCATCGGCGAGATCGGGATCGTGGGCGCGGTGGCGGCGATCGCCAACGCGGTGTGGCACGCGACCGGCGTACGCCACCGTCATCTGCCCGTCCGGCCCGACCGCGTGATCCTCCCCGGAGCCACGGATGCTTGACCTCGCCGAGGAACTGAGCCGTCGGCCGCATTCGTGGGCCCGGCCGCCCTGGTCGGGCGCCCCGAGGGTTCGTACGAGGGCGGGTCCGACCAGGGCCCCGCCATGTGCCGCACCGTCAGTGGTGTGCGGGCCACGACCTGCCGGCCCGCCGCGCCCTCCGCGGTGGGCCGGCAGGTCGCTCCGGTGAGTGGGTCAGCCGCCGTTGGGTTCGCCGTCCGAGGGGCCAAGCCGCTGCGACAGCGCGCGGGCGGTTTCCAGCAATGCCTGGGCCATCGGCGCCTTGACGTCGTCGGAGACCGTCGCCGTCGTGCCGACGACCGCGAGCGTCCCGCTGATCTTGTCGCCATCGAAGATCGGTGCCGCGATGGTGCGGACCCCGTTGACTGCGGGGGAGTTGACCGACAGCCCGTGGTGCCGGATGGCGGCGAGTTCCTCGGCGAGCTCGGCCGACATGCGGACCGAGCGCGGCAGCGGCGGTACCTGGTCCGCGGGCAGGAAGGTGAGGAAAATCCGCCCCTGTGCCGAGGACGTGAGGTCGAGACGCGAGCCGACCCGGACGCTGATGCGCACCATGTGATCGGTGTTGTCCACCGAGCGCACCACGGTCGCCGACTCGCCGTCCCAGACCGATAGCACGATCGTCTCGTCGATACGCCGGACCAGCTCCTCCATGTACGGCTCGGCGGCGGCGACGATCGGCAGGCCGGCCCGCGCGGCCGCAGCGAGCGTGAGCACCTGGGAACCGAGGGAGTAGAGCGAGGTGCGCTCGTCGTACCGCAGCAGGTTCGCCGCCCGCAGTGCCTTCGTGTAGCGGTGCGCGGTCGCTTTGCTCGCCCCGAGACGTGCGGTGATCTCGTTGAGATTCATGTGCGGCTTGCCGACCGTGAACGAGCCGAGGATCAGCGCCGCACGCTGCACCGTCTGGATGGTCGGCGCGGTCGTGTCGGGACCGCTTCGTTCGCCGGTGCCGGGCTGCGCCTTCGTGGCCATGAAATCTTACTCCTGTCCCGTACTTAGTAAGCTGGTAAGACGTTGAATGGAACGTCGTATCGGATAGCGTAACGGCGACGGCCGACTGAATGTGCGGGAAGCGCGGGAAGCGCTGAGGCGCTTCTCGGCAGCGAGCCGCGGCGGTGAACGGGAGTCGGGCACTCACGCATCGGAGGAGTGCCCCGGCGTGAGCGAGCGCGCCGGGTCGAGCAGGGCGGCGATGTGGTTGACGGCGAGGGCCGCCTCGCCGAAGCCGATCGAGATGAGGCTGACCTTGCCGTCGTGGTCGGCGATGTCACCGGCCGCGAAGACGCGCTGCCGGCTCGTGCGCATCGTGCGGTCGACGAGGATGCGCCGACGGCGCAGCTCCAGTCCCCAGTGCTCGATCGGCCCGAGATCGGCGATGAAGCCGAGCGAGGCGACCACGGACTGGGCGGGCAGGCTGACCCGGTCGCCGTCCGGGCTCGCGACCACGACCTCCGACACCGCCCCGTCGGCCGACCCGCCGCCAGAGATCTTCTCGACCTCGTAGGGCGTCAGGACTCGCACGGAGGATGCGTGCACCTGCTCGACGGTGCGTTCGTGGGCCCGGAACCGCGTACGCCGGTGCACCAGCGTCACCGACGAGGCGATCGGCTCCAGCGACAGCGCCCAGTCCAGCGCGGAGTCCCCGCCGCCGACCACCACGACGTCTTGTCCGGCGAGTTCGTCCAGGCGCGGCACGAAGTACCGAAGCCCCCGGCCCAGGTAGTCGGAGCCCACCGGAAGCTCGCGGGGGACGAAGTTGCCGATCCCGCCGCAGACGAGCACCGCCCCCGCGGTGATCCGCGCGCCGGCGTCGGTGGTGGCGACGATGCCCTCGCCCGCGTCGTCGAGGCGGATGACCCCGTGCCCGAGCAGGTAGGTCGGGTTCCACCGCCCGGCCTGCTCGGCCAGCCGGTCCACCAGGTCCTGGCCGCGGACGGCGGGGAAGCCGGCCACGTCGTAGACGAGCTTCTCGGGGTACAGCGCGGCGATCTGGCCGCCCACCTCGGGCAGCGCGTCGGCGACCGCGACGCTCAGGCCGCGGAAGCCGGCGTAGTACGCGCCGTACAGCCCCGTCGGGCCGGCGCCGATGACGAGCAGATCGACGGACACCTCGGAGCCGTCGCCCCTGACGGTCGGGAGGCCACTCACGCTCCCACCTCGGGGTGATCGTGGCCGACCCGGCCGACCTTGCGCGCGCCACCGGGCGATCCGAGCGGCTCGATACCGAGGGTGAAGAACTCGGCGTTGATACGCTCGGCCTGCTGGGACTCGGCCGGCAGGTCCTCGTGGTGGAAGATCGAGATCTGTGGGCAGACGGGTTCGCAGCGCCCGCACTCGACGCATTCGTCGGGCTGGATGTAGAGCATCCGGTCGCCCTCGTAGATGCAGTCGGCCGGGCACTCCTCCATGCAGGACTTGTCCATGACGTCGAGACATGCCTGAGTGATGACGTACGGCACGGGCTTCTTGCCCTTCACACGGTCGCACAGTATGCGAGATGGCGTCTTCTAATGTGGAACGTGGAATGCATGATGACGGCGTCGGTCCAGGGTGTCAACCATCAGGTAATTGCTTGACATCGCCGCGTGTGCTAGGAGAAGCTGATGCGACATACGAGATGGCGTCTCACAGCACGCCACTCGGGTCGGGACTTGTGAGAGGCAAACGCCGTAATGGGAAGCAACCCCCGGACCGTCCCAGCACCGATGATCGTCGAGGACTGGGACCTGCTCACCTTCCGGGTCAACCGCGAGGCCTACCGCAGCGCGGAGATCTTCACCCGGGAACGCGGCTGGGTGTGGACACACACCTGGCTCTACCTCGGCCACGAGACCGAGATCCCCAACCCCAACGACTTCAAGGTCCGCACCCTCGGGGGCCGACCGCTGATCTTCTGCCGGGACAGCGCCGACGAGGTGCACGCCTTCCTGAACTCCTGCCCGCACCGCGGCACCGTGCTGTGCCGCGAGAGCGAGGGCTCGACCAGGCTCTTCCAGTGCTTCTACCACGCCTGGACATTCCGTAACAACGGTGACCTCGCCGCGATCCCCGACGCCGACGCGTACGAGTCGAGCGACGAGTTCAAGGCGTCCATGGGGCTGCGCGGCGTGCCGCGCCTGGAGATCCACGAGGGATTCGTCTTCGTCGCCTTCGATCCGGACGTTCCGCCGCTGCTCGAACACCTCGGCGATGCCGCCGACTACATGACGATGATCGAACAGCAGCACGTCGGCGGCATGACCACACTGCCCGGCACACAGAAGTACAGCGTGCGGGGCAACTGGAAACTCGCCGTCGAGAACGCGATGGACGGATACCACTTCGCGCCGACGCACAACACGTTCGTGGGCTACCTGCGCGAGAGCGGCTACGCCGTCACCGACGACAACCAGTACGCCTACAACCTCGGCAACGGCCACGGGCTGCTGGTCCTCACCGGGCACGGCGGACGGATCAGCATGGAGTGGGAACCGCGCTTCGGCGAGGCCGAGCGGGTGCGCACCGAGGCCCACCGAGCCGAGATGACACAGCGGCTGGGGGAGAAGCGAGCGCATCACGTGGCCGACGAGAGCCACATCCTGTTCGTGTTCCCCAACCTGCTGCTCTTCGACATCGAGGGCCTGTCGATCCGGCAACTGGAGCCGGTGGCGCCCGACCAGACCGACGTGCGCGCCTGGCAGTTGGTGCCCCGCAACGAGGACCCGGACACCCGCGCCCTGCGCATGAAGACGGTCGTCAGCTTCGTCGGCCCGGGCGGGCTCGCCACGCCTGACGACATCGAGGCGTACGAGGCGGTCCAGCGCGGCATCCAGGCCACGGCCGGCACCGCCGCGCCCGAGCTGGACTACAGCGACATGTCGCGCGGCATGGCCGACGAGGTCAAGGGCGTACAGGGCAGGTCGACCGACGAAGGCGCGATGCGGGGCTTCTGGCGGCACTGGATCGAAGCCGTCGGGCTCGAGAACGGCCTCAAGGTCCATGGCCGGCGTCCGGCGTCCTTCCTCGCGGGAAGGGACGTGCGATGAACGCGATCATTAACACCCACTCCGTGCGATGCGGGGGACGCGCCATCACCCGGCCGGAGGTGGAGGACTTCCTCTACTCGGAGGCGGACATCCTCGATCGCTGGGACTACGACGGCTGGCTGGCCCTCTTCGAGCCCGGCGCCCGCTACGAGATCCCTACCACCGACTACCGTCCCGGCTGGTCGCCGCACGAGACCGGATCGTTCGTCGACGACGACTGGGACCTGATCCTCGCCCGGGTCAAGCGACTGAAGTCCCGCAAGGCGCACGCCGAGAACCCGCACTCGCGTACACACCGGCTGGTGTCAAATGTGCGGCTGTCCGAGCACACGGAGGATTCCTTCCGGGTGGCCGCGTCCTTCGTGGTGCACCGCGCCCGCGACGGGCACTTCGACGCCTATGTCGGCTGGTACGAGCACGTACTGGTGCCGACCGAGGACAGCCTGCGTTTCCGCTTGCGGCGCTCGATCCTCGGCCACGAGTCGCTGGCGGCAGGCGCCCGGCTCAGCTTCATCCTCTAGCCGGCGACGGACGGTGACCCGATGATCCGACACACCCTGTCCTTCCGTTTCGACGACGGAGTCGACCAGGCCACGCGCGAGTCCGTACTGGCCGAGCTGCGTACCTTCCCAGGCCGGTACCCGGCAATGCGCGGCTTCGTCCTCGGCGAGAACGTCAGCACCCGCGACCAGACCTTCACCCACACGATGGCCGTCGACTTCGACAGCCAGGACGACCTGCTCGCCTATCTCGGCAGCGAGTCCCACGAGCGCTTCGTGCACACGCGCTGGCGACCGGTCATCGGCCGGCAGGCCATCACCTCGTTCGAGTACGCCGAGCGTCCGTCGCTCGCTGCAGGAAGGACATCCCCAGTGAGCACACGCCCGCACGCCCCGTACGGCATGGAGTACGCCCGGATCGAGGTTCCGGACATGCAGGCCACGATCGACTTCCTCGAGTACCACGTCGGACTGCAGCTGGAGCAGCGTACGGACGAGTATGCCTACCTGCGCGCCGACATCGAGCACCACGCGATCGAGCTGATCAACGCGCCCGAGCGGACCGACGGGTGGACGACCGCCGTCGGCTACAGCGTGGAGAGCGAGGAGGTCCTCGACCAGCTGCACAAGAGCGTCCTCGACGCCGGCCTGGAGGTCCTTCAGCTGCAGGAGCGGCAGCAGGCGCTGTGCGACAACGGCTTCGCCGTGAAGGACCCGAACGGTCTCATCATCGAGCTGTTCACCGAGTTCCAGGAGTACGCCGAGCCGCCGCACATCGAGATCCGGCCGCTCGACCTGGTGCACCCCTTCATCGCCACCGCGAAGTACGAGGAGTCGCTGGACTTCTACCAGAACGTCCTGAAGTTCGTGCCCTCGGACTACGTCGTCGGCTCGACCACGTTCTTCCGCGGCGAGGACCGCTACCACCACAGCCTCGCGGTGCAGAACAACAAGGAGCACTACGTCGCGCACCTGTGCTTCGCGATGAAGAGCCTCGACCACGTCATGCGGATGCGCGCCCGCGCGCTGTACAAGGGCGCGCCGATCGCCTCCGACATCGTCAACCACTCGGCGTCGACGTCGATCGCCTTCTACCTGCACGACACGCGCTTCGGCCCGCGGTTCGAACTGTGCGACCGGCACCGGGTGTTCACGCCGGAGGAGCACGAGACGCACCGGGCCCGCAGGATGCCGGCCGACCCGCGCAACATCGACGTGTGGCGTCCGGCGTCCGACGACTGGGGACGTTTTTGAGACAGCAGTTGCTTGACGTCCTGCGCCTGCTCGACGCGACCCCCGCGCCACGTGGCGCGGAACGGACGGCGGCCCACCGGCTGCGCGCCTGGTGCGCCGACCGGTGGCCGCACGTCGAGTGGCAGGTGGTGGAGCACGGCCCCGCGGGCGGCAGCCTGATCGCCACGCACGGGGCCGGGCCGCTGCTGTACTCCCATCTCGACACGTCGCTGGACGACGGCGGGGCGCACAACCCGCTTGTCACCGGCAACGCCGCGCCCGTCGCTCCGCTCGCCGTGGACGGCGACGTGGTGACCGGCTTCGGTCTCGGGGTCGCCCGCGGGCCGGCGGCGGCCGCGCTGGTCGCGTTCGCCGAGGCGGGCGCCGGACGGCTGCTGCTCGCCGGCTCCGGTACGCACCGCCGCGCCGGCGGGACCACAGGGCTGGAGGCCTACGCCGACTCGTACCCACTGCCGCGGTCGGCGATCGTCGCCAAGTGCGGCCCGCCCACCCTGCTGTGGCACGAGCCGGGCGCGTTCTACCTGACGGTCACGGTGACCGGCCGCTCCGGGGCGGCGATGGCGGCGGAGTCCGCCACGCCCCCCGGGGGAGTCGTCGCCCAGGCCGGCGTCGTCCTGGAGGAGCTGGCCCGCTGGCGCACGGACTACCTGGCCGCCGACGCGCGGACGGGACAGACCGGCCGGGCGTGCGGCATCGGCGCGATCAGCGGGGGATGGCCGGACAAGCCGGACCTGCTGCCGGCCCAGCTGCGGATCGATCTCTACGTCGTCGCAGGTGACCGGGTCGAACCGACGGCGCTGGCGTCCGAGCTGGCCGACCGGCTGCGGGCACGGTGCGCGAAGTCGGCGCTGCGCGACTGCGCGGTCGAGGTGGAGGCCGAGCCGGTCGCGGCAGCAGCGGCGACGCCGGCCGACGCCCCGGTGGTGACGGCCGCGCGGGCGGCCTGGCTCGACGAGTTCGGTGCGCAGCCGCCGCCGGTCACCGGCTGGACGGGATCGACCGACGGCGTCGTACTGCGTGCCCACGGCGTCGAGACCGTGCGCCTCGGCCCGCAGGCGAAGCCGGCCGCCGATGATCCCCGTCGAGATGCCCTGTCGTTGGGGCAGCTGACCGCCTACGCGCGCGTCTACCGCCGGCTGTTGACCGAGCTGCCGGCGTAGCGCCCCGGATCCCGGCGCCGACCGGACCTTTCATGTCACTCAGCGAACAGCAGACCGGCGACAGCCACTCAGTGACAACTGCTGAGCGAACAACCAATCAGCGCAGGGCGCCCTCGCCCTGCAGAAAAGTGGGCGGGCGGATGGACAAAGTGGTCGCTTCCGCGGCCGAGGCGGTGGCGGACGTCCCGGACGAGGCGTCCCTCGCCGTCGGCGGCTTCGGACTCAGCGGAATCCCGGGGGCCCTGATCCAGGCCCTGCACGACGCCGGCGTCACGGGACTCGACGTCGTCTCCAACAACTGCGGGGCGGGAGAATCCGGCCTCGCAGTGCTCCTCGCCTCGGGCCGGATAGCCCGGGTCACCGGCAGCTACATCGGCGGCAACAAGGAGTTCGCCCGCCAGTACCTGGGCGGCGAGATCGAGCTGGAGCTGATCCCGCAGGGCACCCTCGCCGAGCGGCTGCGGGCCGGGGGCTGCGGCATCCCGGCCTTCTACACACCGGCCGGGGTCGGCACCCAGGTCGCCGACGGCGGGCTGCCCTGGCGCTACGACGGCGGGGGCGGTGTCGCCGTCGCCTCACCGGCCAAGGAGGTCCGCGACTTCGCCGGCGCCGCGTACGTCCTGGAACACGGCATCACCACCGACTTCGCCCTGGTGCGGGCGGCCAAGGGTGACCGGCACGGCAACCTCGTGTTCAACAAGTCCGCCCGCAACTTCAACCCCCTCGCCGCCATGGCGGGCCGTATCACGATCGCCGAGGTGGAGGAGCTCGTCGAACCGGGCGCGATCGACCCCGACCACGTCCATCTGCCGGGCATCTTCGTCCAGCGCGTGGTGGCCCTCAGCCCCGAGCAGGCCGCCGACAAGAAGATCGAGAACCTCACGGTGACGCCCAGGGAGGTGCGGGTCTGATGGCCTGGACACGGGACGAGATGGCCGCCCGCGCGGCCCGCGAGCTGCGCGACGGCGAGTACGTCAACCTGGGCATCGGGCTGCCGACGCTGATCCCCAACCACCTGCCCGAGAGTGTCCACGTCGTGTTGGAGTCGGAGAACGGCATCCTCGGCACCGGTCGTTTCCCGTACGAGGACGAGGTCGACCCGGACCTGATCAACGCGGGCAAGGAGACCGTCACCGTCCTGCCGGGCGCGGCCTACTTCGACTCCGCCCTGTCGTTCGGCATGATCCGCGGCGGCCACATCGACGCGGCCGTGCTCGGCGCCATGCAGGTCTCCGAACGGGGCGACCTCGCCAACTGGGCGATCCCCGGCAGGATGGTGACCGGTATCGGCGGAGCCATGGACCTCGTGCACGGTGCCCGCCGAGTGATCGTCACCATGACCCACACCGCCAAGGACGGCACCCCGAAGATCGTGCGGGAGTGCGACCTGCCGCTCACAGGAAAGGGCTGCGTGGAGCGGATCATCACCGACCTCGGCGTCCTCGACGTCACCGACGACGGCCTTCTCCTCGTCGAGACCGCCCCCGGCGTCACCGCCGAGGAGATCACCGTGAAGACGGCGGCGAATCTGCTCATCCCTTACGGAACCCGCTCGTAGCCGGCCCTCCGTGGCGCGTACGACCTGGCAGCACGCCCGTGCTGCCTGCCGGTCACCGTTCCCGGAGCGACCGTCGAGGGGCTGTGCGCGTCGGGCCTGGAGGCTGTGATCCAGGCCCGACGCGCCGTCGCCGTCGGTGAGGGGACCCCGAACTCGTCGCCGACCAGGATCAAGGCCGTACACACGGCCCAGGTCCGTCGGCGACCGGTGTATGTCGCCCCGCTCGCGCCCGGATCCAGGCCCGGCGTGTGGAGATCACCGGCCCGTCGGCCGTGAGCCGACGGGCCGCTCGACGTGCTCGACTCGGCTGCGTGGGCGCGCTCGTGGACCTCTTGGCTGTGGAAAACGACCGCCGCAGCCATAGGGTCGCTATGGCTGCGGCGGTCGGTACTTCTCCAGGGCGGCACCCCGACGGTCAGCGGCGCTGGTCGAGCGACCGCTGTCCGAGAGGCGCGGCCCTCACCGGGAGGGCGAGGCGTCACACTCCCCAGTCGTCATTGACGGTGACGGCGTCGGCGATGCGGAACCGGCCGCCGGGCACCAGGGGTGTGGCGGGCTCACCCATCACGACGACATGCTTGCCGAACCGGGGCGCCAGCGGCCGGCCGACGTCGCGCTTGAGCCACAGACGCAGCAGGTGTCGGCGGCGCTCCGGTTCCGGGTGGTCGATGTAGCTGGTGCGCGAGTGCAGTGCGGCGTAGTTGAGCAGCCACTGCACGTCCCCCGGCTGGAAATCCATGTCGATCGGCAGGCCGGGCTCCTGCGAGATCTCGTCGAAGAGGGTGATGGCCGCGGCTTGGTCGGGCGTCAGTTGGGGGACGCCGGGGTACTCCTGGGCGCTGAAGATCATCGAGTTGCCCGCGTAGGTGCTGAAGACGCCGTTGACGTGGCTGATGATCGGCGAGGTGTACGTGAGTTCCGGGGAGTCGGGGTCCTGACGCCGCCAGTCCCAGTGGTAGGTGTCGAAGAGCCGCGCGGCGAGGTCCGGCCGGCGGCGCAGCATCTCGTTGTAGATCGTGGTGCCGCTGACCAGGCTGGAGGCTCCGCCCTCCTTGGCGCCGCGCAGGCACATGAGGGCGACCACGTCGGAGCTGTCCGAGTGGAACGGGAGCCGGTCCCGTATGCGAGAGGGGAGCGCGCCCTCATCGGACATCGTCTTGTTCGATGTGGCGATCACGTGGTCGAGCAGGTCGCCCCTCTGGTTCTGCCCGATCGGCTGGCCGAGGTGGAGACCCATGATGAAGAAGATGGCCCCGGACATGGGGCCGCCGTACTCCTCGGTGCGCAGCCCACGCACCAGGATGAAGCCCCGGCCGGCGTCCATCTGGTGGGCGCACTCGTCGTTGAGGGCGCGACAGGCGTCGAAGGGGTAGTCGGCGGCGGTGACAGTGCGCAGGTCGGGGTCGTCGGCGACGAAGCGCCGTCCCAGGTCTTCCAGCTCGGTGCGCTCGGCGTCGCTGAGTACGTAGATCCAGTCAGTGGACTTCGACAGCTCGTCGCCGCGCCAAGCGGAAGGCCCGGAGATCGGCTGAAGGCCGACAGTGGTGGTCACGATGATGCACTCCTCGAAAATGTGATGGCAAAGCCCGTCGGCGAAGACACGACGGACGTTCGGTGTGGCGGGGGCTCGTCGCGCGGCGACGAACTGCACTCAGAAGGGAGTCTGAGGCTCGCCGACAGCCGTGCCGGGGCGCAGTCCCTCCCGGGGAGGGAAGTAGCTGAGCGGCTCGTCGTAGGTCCGGCGGCCGGCGCATGACACGAGCAGGACGCCGATCAGAGCGACTGGCCTCATGCTGGTCCCGTCCTTTCGAGAAGTACCTCAACCATAGGAGACGTCTAGGTCGGGGTCAATATGCGAGACATCGTCTCGTGATGCATTACGGCAAGGTGAATGGGTGCCCGCGTGGAGCCTGCAGGGTGGTAGGGGCCTGACGGCCGCAGCGCCGGCAGATGTGCTGCGGCTGCGCGGACAGGTCCGCGAAACGCTGGACCGGGACGCGGCACACGGAACGACGAGATGTTGGGGAACGGGCTTGAGCTTGCCGGCGATTCTCCTGCCCGTCCGCCATCGGAGATGGAGCTCGCCGGCAGATACTTCGCCTGCTGGTGGTAAAGCTCTGTCCTGCACCTGACCTGTATGAACACCGTGACTCTCGCGACCAGCGTCCGGGTACACCCTCAGTCGGGTACCGCGTCCACAGCGACACCATCGCGGACAGGACTGCGGTCCCCCGCTTCTTCGCCGTCGACGAGTTCGAGACCGCAGGCCTGGAGTCTGCCCGCTCCTGGCTCGACCGGGCACTGGAGCTGGAGGCCGAGGCCGGAGCGCACGGCGCACCGGGAGCGGTGTCGGGGCACGTCCACGTCAGCGGCGACGGTCACCGCATGCGCAACCTCTCGGCCTGGGTCTCGTCCACCGCGCACGAGGAGTTCCTCACGGGCGGCGCTCTCGCGCAGATGTTCGCCATGCTCGGTCCTCCAGGCACCCCGTGCGGCCAGCAACGGTTACCGCCTGGCCACGAGCCTCACCACGGTGGCCCCCTCCTCTCCGTCCTGATCCCCTCCACAGTCAGGTTGTGAAATGACAGTCGCACGTACCGCCCTGATCACCGGCGGTAACAAGGGCCTCGGCCTCGAAACGGCCCGCCGTCTGGTGGAGGCGGGGCACACGGTCTACCTCGGGGCGCGCGATGCCGGGCGCGGCCTGGAAGCCGCCCGATCAATGTCGGAGGGGGTGCAGCCCGCACATGATCGCCACATGTCGGATGTCTGTGTCAGGCCAGGTCGCTCCCGAAGGCGGTCGACAGGTACGCGCGGGCCTCGGCGATGGACCGGTCGATGACTCGGGCCGCCTCGCGGGCCTCTTCGGGCTGGTGGCCCGCCTGTACCTGCAGCCGGAAGCAGGAGGAGCCGGTCGGGGTCACCGGGAACTCGACCATGAAGGCGAGTACACCCTGGTCGAACAGGAGCCGGTGGGTGACCCGGGCCAGCTTCTCCTTCCCGATCAGCAGCGGGACGATCGGGGACGGGAAGCCCATGCAGGTCAGTCCGCGCCCGCCGAGCTCGTCGCGGAGGGTGTCGATCGCCTGGAACAGCCGTCCGCGCAGCTCGTCGCTCTCCGAGGAACGGATGATCTTTGCCGCCGTGAGTACGACCGCGGTCTGCATGGGGACAGGGCGTTCGAGAAGAAGTGGGAACCGCCGAACATCTTCACGTACTGCTTCACCGCGGGCGAGTTGGAGGCGAGGAAGCCGCCGTTCGGAATCCTTGTGCGCGGGCGCCAGGAGGAGAGGCAGGACAGTTCACCTTCGAACTGCGCATACAGATGCTGTCCATGTATATAGATGGAGACTAAATGGGTGAACGAGCGGGGGTAATGGGAGCGCGGTTACGCCAACCGCACCCGCGTGAACCGCCCCGCCGTCCGCAGTTCCGCCTCGATCCGCGACGCCGTCCTGTACAGCTCCGGCAGCACCTCCGCCACGCAACTCTCCGCCGTGCGACGGGTCGTGTGCATCGCGACGTTCACCGCCGCCGCCACTCGCCCCGTACGGTCCCGCACCGGGACCGCGATCGACCGCAGCCCCTCCTCCAACTCCTCGCTGACCAGGGCGTATCCCTGCTCCCGCACCTCAGTCAGCACCCTCGCGAAGGCCACCGGGTCGGTCACGGTGTGCGGAGTCAGCGGGGCCAGGTCCGGTACCCGGAGTTCCCCGTCCGGTACGTCGGCCAGCAGTACCCGGCCCATCGACGTGGGGTACGCCGGAAGCCGCGTCCCGACCGTGATGTCGGCGCTCATGATGCGCCTCGTCGCCACCCGCGCCGTGTACTGGATCTCCGCCCCCGAACCCGCCCCTGAACCCGCCCCTGAACCCGCCCCCGAACCCGCCCCCGAACCCGCCCCCGAACCCGCCCCCGAGTCCGCCCCCGAGTCCGCCGTCAGGACCGCCAGTGACGCCGACTCGTGGACGCGGCCCGCGAGTTCGGCGAGGTGAGGGGAGGCGATCTCCGGCAGGGACGTACGGGAGAGCGGCGGGAAGCCGAGGGACAGGACCCTGGGAGTGAGGGTGAAGGTGCGGCCGTGTGTCTCGACGTACCCCAGGTGCTCGTAGGTGATCAGGGCCCGGCGGGCGGTCGCCCTCGCCAGGCCTGTCGCCCGCGCGACCTCCGTCAGGGTCAGTTCGGCGCGGGACTCGCCGAAGGCCGTCAGGACCGTCAGGCCCCTGGCCAGGGACTCGATGAACTCGCGGCCCAGTTCCTGCTTCGAGGCCCCGGTCCAGGCCGCCAGGTCGGAGGGGGGCGCCGCCGCCCCGGCGGGCGGCCGTACCCGCAGCTCGGCCTCCATCGCGGCCACCGTCGAGCGCAGTCGCGGCAGCAGGGCGTCGCGCAGGTCCGCCGCCGTACGGCGGCTCGTGTGGCTGACGACGCTCGCGACACAGGCCACCCGGCCCGTACGGGGGTCCCGTACGGGTACGGAGACGGCGACCAGCCCCGGTTCGATCAGCTGGTCGTCCAGTGCCCAGCCGTCGACCCGGGCCCGCTCGACGTACGCCGCGAAGCCGGCGCCCGAGTCGTCGGTCCGGGGCGGAACGGCGGGGAAGCCGTGGTCGGCCGGGTCCGCCGCCCGGCGCTCGCGCCAGCGGTGCCAGTCGGCGACCGTCCACTCGGTGGCGAACAGCGGGCCGGGGGCGGTGCGTTCGGCGGGGAGGAGGTCGCCGATGCGGAAGCTGAGGGACATCGCGCGGCGGCGGGTCGCCTGGTGGATGAAACGGATGCCGTCCCGGTCGCCGACCGACAGCGACACCGACTCGTCCAGCTCGTCGGCGAGGGCGTCCGCGTGCGCGTCGAGCAGGGCGGGCAGCCGGAGGGCGGCCAGATAGGCGTTGCCGAGTTCCATCAGCCGAGGAGTGAGAACCGCGTCCCGGCCGTCGAGACGGACGTACCCCATGCGCGCGAGTGTCGCCGTGATCCGGTCCACCGTCGAACGGGCCAGACCGGTCGCCCGCTCCAGCCCGCTCAGGCTCAGCGTCCCGCCCGCCTCCGTGAGCTGCCGCAGCACGGCGATTCCCCGCATCAGCGGGGCCACGGCCTCGGCGGGCACGGGAACAGGGGCCGCGCCGGAAACAGGGCCGGGGACGGGGGCAATCATGGGCTCACCGTAATGCCCGTACGAAACCGCGTGCCGTGCGCCCGCCATCACCGGCCCGCGCGCCTCCGGCTCACCGCCGGGTGATCGTCACCCGGTGGTTCCCGTCGAGGCCGGCGCTCGCCACGGTGATCCGGATGCCCCGCCGCGGGTCCTTGAAGGACTCGCCGGGGGCGAAGGGGGCGTCGGAGAGTTCCGCGTGGACGTTGGGGCTGCGGGTGCAGCCGCCGCTGTCCCGCCGGGAGTCGTACACCGTGACCGGTCCCCGCCCGGTGTCGACGTTCGCGTCGACCTTGTAGATCAGCACGCCCGGCCGGCACACCGTCTCGTCGTTGCCCTCACGGGTCCGCAGCTCGACCGCGTACCCCGTACGGGAGTTGATGGGCACGAACACGAGTTTCGCGCCGCCGGGACGGGCCAGCGGAGTGAGCGTGTACTCCGACGTCCCGGCCGTCACCGCGCACCCGACCTGTGTGGCGTCCAGCCAGCCGAGCTTCCACTTGTGCCAGCCGAGGAGGTCGTTGTTGGCCCCCCAGTCCTCGCTCATGATGTCCCAGTGGCCGACCGCGCCCCCGCCGTGCTGCGTGTACAGGTCGGGCAGCCCGAACACATGGCCGTTCTCGTGCGGGAGGACGCGGTAGCCCGTGGTGTCGTACGACCCCGAGCCGTCGTCCTGGCGGGAGTAGATGAAGGAGGCGTTGGCGACGGGCACCCCGTCCGCGACCGGCGCCTCCCTGTTTCCGGCGAAGGTGACGGACAGGACGGTGTCCAGGGCGGAGGGGCCCGCGTTCGGGGTGACCAGCACGTTCAGCAGGTCGTACGAGCGGAAGTCGACCGCCGGATCGGCGGCGGCCACGATGTCCCGGACCAGTCGGCGGTAGCCGGGGTCGAAGGGGGCGCCGCGCTCTATGCCGTACGAACGGAAGGACCGGGGCATCCGCAGCCAGGTGGCGATGGGGGCCTCGGGGCGGTAGTCGAGGCGGCCGTAGGAGCTGGTGGTGAACCAGTCCCGGGTCTGCGGGAAGAACTCCGCGAGCCGGTCGAGAGCGCTGCCCTGGCCGGGGGCGTCGGAGAAGTCGACCATCAGGTTCAGTGCGCGGACGGTACCGGTGGACCGGGAGTAGCCGGCCGGGGTGGGCAGGCCCTCGGACATCTGGACGCCGAAGCCGCCCCTGATCAGACAGGGTCCGAGCGCGGAGGAGCGGGCCAGCGGGACCGAGCCCGCGGCGGTCGTGGAACCCCGGGTGAGGTGCCCGGTGCCGGCCGAGGTGCTGACCGCGAGGGTCAGGGCGGCCACGGACACCAGGGCGGCCATCCGGCGGGGGCGCACCGGGCCCGGCGGGCGTATCCGACGACGGCTGCTCGGCTGCTGCATGCACGGACCCCTCGCGACACGGCAGCCGCAGGTCTCGGACTGCACCCTTTCGATCACCCTGTGTCGAGGTCGGCGCGGGCGCGCGCTGGAGGAGACCGATCGTGGGTTTCTCACCCAAGGTCATGTGACGCAGGTCACAGGAATCTCTTCGGATGCGGGAAATAACCGGGGATCGTTTCCCCGTTTAGCCAAGTGTCCGAGCGAAACGGGGACTGCTTCCCCGGATCGCATCGCAAACCTCTGATCCCGATCCCTCAGAAGGAGCACACCGTGCAGACCGTGACCCCCGTGCGGCAGAAGGCGCCCCGGCCTCGTGCCGACGCCCTGCGCAACCGGGAGCGGATCGTCACCGCCGCCCGTGAGATGTTCGTCGAGTTCGGCCCCGAGGTGCCGATCGACGAGATCGCCCGCCGGGCCGGCGTCGGCAATGCCACGGTGTACCGCAACTTCCCGGACCGGGAGGCTCTCGTGCGCGAGGTCGTCTGCTCGGTCATGGACCGTACGTCCGAGGCTGCGGAGCTCGCGCTCGCCGGGACCGGCGACGCTTTCGAGGCGCTGGAGCGCTTCGTGCATGTCGCCGCCGACGAGCGGATCAGCGCGCTCTGCCCGATGATGGCCAGCACGTTCGACCAGCGGCATCCCGACCTGGAGGCCGCGCGGGAGCGGGTCGAACAGCTCACCGAGGAGATCATGGACCGCGCCAAGGCGGCCGGCCGGCTCCGCACCGACGTGGGCGTCGGCGACGTGATGGTCGTCGTGGCCCAGCTCAGCCGCCCTCCGGCAGGTACGGCGTGCATGAGCATCGACCGTTTCGTGCACCGCCACCTACAGCTGTTCCTGGACGGTCTGCGAGCCCCGGCCCCCTCCGAACTGCCCGGCACGGCCGTGACGATGGAGGACCTGCGCCGATCCTGACCGACTAGTTCAGAGCACCACGCGAGTCACCACTCACACCACTTACGTACGTCACTCACGCCACTCACACCAGGCTTCCAGCCGTCAGCGCCGACGAACTGATCCTTTTCGCGTCCTTTTTCCCTTACGAAGTCCCGAAGTGGGTATCCCCATGTCCGAAACAGCCCAGGCTGCCGCCACCAGGGCGCCGGCTCCCGACTCCAACCGCTGGAAAGCGCTCACCTTCATCGCGCTCGCCCAGCTGATGGTCGTGCTCGACGCGACCATCGTGAACATCGCCCTGCCCTCCGCCCAGCAGGACCTGGGGATATCGGACGGCAACCGGCAGTGGGTCATCACGGCCTACGCCCTGGCCTTCGGCGGACTGCTGCTCTTCGGCGGCCGGATCGCCGACATCTGGGGCCGCAAGAACACCTTCGTCACCGGTCTCATCGGCTTCGCCGCCGCCTCCGCCCTGGGCGGCGCGGCGACGAACGAGGCGATGCTCCTCGGCTCCCGCGCCCTCCAGGGTGCCTTCGGCGCGCTGCTCGCGCCCGCCGCGCTCTCCCTCCTCGCGGTGATGTTCACCGACGCCAAGGAGCGCGCCAAGGCGTTCGGTATCTACGGTGCGATCGCCGGTGGCGGCGGCGCCGTGGGTCTGATCCTCGGCGGCTTCCTCACCGAGTACCTGAACTGGCGCTGGACGTTCTTCGTGAACATCCCGTTCGCGATCGTCGCCGCCGCCGGTGCGTACTACGTCATCCGTGAACCGTCCGGCAGCCGCAACCGCTCGCCGCTCGACGTCCCGGGTGTCGTCCTGTCCACCCTCGGTCTGGTCTCGCTCGTCTACGGCTTCACGCGGGCCGAGTCCGAGGGCTGGAGCGACTCCCTGACGATCGGCATGTTCGTCGCCTCGGTGGTGCTCCTCGCGGCCTTCGTGTTCGTCGAGTCCAGGGTCAAGGCCCCGCTGCTGCCCCTGCGTGTCATCACCGAGCGCAACCGCGGCGGTGTCTACCTCTCGCTCGGCCTCGCGATCATCGCGATGTTCGGCCTGTTCCTCTTCCTGACCTACTACCTGCAGATCGTGAAGGGCTACTCGCCGGTCAAGACCGGCTTCGCCTTCCTGCCGATGATCGTGGGCATGATCACGGGCTCCACGCAGATCGGTGCCCGGCTGATGACCCGGGTCGCCCCGCGTCTGCTGATGGGCCCCGGCTTCCTGGTCGCCGCGCTCGGCATGCTGCTGCTGACCCAAATGGAGATCGGCTCCTCGTACGCGGCCCTGCTCCTGCCGGCGATGCTCCTGCTCGGCCTGGGTATGGGTACGGCGTTCATGCCGGCCATGTCCCTGGCCACGCTGGGCGTCGAGCCGCGTGACTCCGGTGTCGCCTCCGCGATGGTCAACACCTCGCAGCAGGTGGGCGGTGCGATCGGTACGGCCCTGCTGAACACGATCGCCGCCTCGGCGACCACGTCGTACATCTCCGACCACATCGGCAGCGCGACCTCCCGCTCCCAGCAGCAACTGGTCCAGCTGGAGGCCATGGTCGAGGGTTACACCAGCGCCATCTGGTTCGCCGTCGGCATCCTGGTCGCCGCCGCGGCGATCGCCTTCACCCTCATCAACGCCGGCCGCCCGGACATGAGTTCGGTCAGCGGTGAGGGCGCGGAGGAGGAGCTGAAGGTTCCGGTGGTCGCCCACTGACCGCGGCTGCCGTCCCCCTCGTACCCTTTCGGGCCACTCCGTACGTCACGCGGGGTGGGGACACCTCGTGACGTACGACTCCGGGATCTGCCCTGGCTGCGCGCTCAGCGGAGCCAGGGCAGATCCGCGCCCGCGTCCTTCGGCTGAAGGCCCTGGGCGATGATCGCCATGACCTCGTGGAGCGTCTTGCGCTGCTCGTCACTGATCCGGTCGAACACGGCCTGGCGTACGGCGGCCACATGGCCCGGCGCGGTCCGCCGGAGCACCTCCTGGCCCTGGTCGGTCAGGACCGCGAACTGGCCGCGCTTGTCCGAAGGGCAGTCCTCGCGCCGGACCCAGCCGTTCTTCTCCAGCCGGGCGATGGCGTGCGAGAGACGGGAGCGGGTGATCTTCGCCTTCATCGCCAGTTCGGTCATCCGCAGCCGCCTGTCAGTGGCCTCACCGAGGCCGACGAGCAGGCCGTAGTAGACGTGCGGCATGCCGGCGTCGCGCTGGAGCTGGCGGTCGAGATGGTCCTCGAGAAGGGTGACGGCGTGCATGTAGGCGCGCCAGGTGCGCTGTTCCTCGTCGGTGAGCCAGCGGGGCTCCTCGTCAGGTGTAGATGCCGTGTTCATGTATTCCACTCTACGTTCCCCGTCCTTGAATATTAAACCAAAACGATGTATGTTCAGTATGCGAGAAGCTTGAGACTTCAAGATGCAGACTTGAAGCAGGAGTGGAAAACGCCCCGGGAAGGGAGCAGTCCTCATGTCCGCCGACATCCAGGAGCGCATGCCCGCGCTCTACCTCAGTCATGGCGCCCCTCCGCTGGCGGACGACCCGATCTGGCCCGGCGAACTCGCCGCCTGGTCGGCCGACCTGCCCCGCCCCAAGGCGATCCTCATGGTCTCCGCCCACTGGGAAGAGGCCCCGCTGGCTCTCGGTGCCATCGAAACGATCCCCCTCGTCCATGACTTCTGGGGCTTCCCCGAGCACTACTACCAGGTCGAGTACGCCGCCCCGGGCGCCCCCGAACTCGCCGAGTCCGTACGCAAGCTGCTGCGGGCCCCCGGCATGCCCGTCCAGGACATCCCGGACCGCGGCCTCGACCACGGTGCGTACGTCCCGCTGGTGGAGATGTTCCCCGAGGCGGACATTCCTGTCCTCCAGATCTCGATGCCGACCCTCGACCCGGTGAAACTGATGGACATCGGGCGCAGGCTCGCGCCGCTGCGTGACGAGGGCGTGCTGATCGTCGGTTCCGGCTTCTTCACCCACAACCTGGCCGCGCTGCGGCACGCGGGTCCCGGAGAGCCGACCTGGTCACGCGAGTTCGACGACTGGGGCCACCGGGCCCTGGAGACACGGGACGTGGACGGCCTGCTGGACTTCCTCCACAAGGCTCCCGCGGGCCGGTACGCCCACCCGCGCACCGAGCACTTCGCCCCGCTCTTCGTGACGATGGGCGCGGCCGACGTGGCCGGCGAACTGGACTCCCAGAGGTCGGTCATCGACGGCTTCTGGATGGGGCTGGCCAAGCGGTCCGTGCAGTTCGGCTGACCCCCGGGGCGGTATTCGGCCCCTTCGGGCAGGCGCCCGGTGGCCGGAAGGGCCATGGAGTGAGGGTGCGGGAAGGGGCTCAGAGTTCCTTCTCGTACCAGGCCACGTCCCAGTAACGGCCGAACTTGCGGCCCACCTCGCGATACGTGCCGACGTACCGGAACCCGAAGCGTTCGTGCAGCCGAACGGACGCTTCGTTCGGTGTCACGATCCCGGCCAGCGCGCGATGCACGTCCTCGACGGCCAGGGCCTCGAAGAGGGCCTTGTAGAGCAGGGTGCCGACACCGCGCCCGCCCGCGTCCGGGGCGAGATAGACCGTGACCTCCACGGTGGTGCCGTACGCCGGCTTCACCCGGAAGGCGCCGGCTGTGGCATACCCCAGAATCCGCTGTGAGTCCACCTCCGCGGCAACCATCAGGCGGTGCGGGCCGTCTTCAGGGTAGGAGAGCAGCCAGGGGCGGCGCTCCTGCGGTGTGAAGATTTCGGTGTCGAAAGTGGTGGGCGTCTCGCGCACGTAGTGGTTGTAGAGGTCGGTGAGAGCTTCGAGGTCGGCCTCGACACCCGGCCTGACCTGCACCTCTGTATGTTCCGACGACATCACGCCTCCTCGTGTGGCGGCACAGGGTACTGCAAGATCAGAAAAAGAGGGGTGTGCGTTGGGAATTCTGTCCTGATTCCAGACGTTGTTTCCTTCGGATGCTGGGCACGCGAGGAGTGTGCTGAGCGTTCAGATATCAACAGGGACATCAAGGGCCACCCGCTGACCCACCATCGCAAGGGAGCAAGCATGGCAACCCGTGCCGTCGCCCGTCGTACGTCGTCCGCCACCGGCGGTACCGTCGACGCGGCACGCAGTGTTCGCGCCCATGGCGGCGAGATCGCCGACCGCGACCTGGTCGGCATGTACTTGGACGAGATAGCCCGGACCCCGCTGCTCGACGCCGCGAAGGAGGTCGAGCTGTCGCAGACCATCGAGGCCGGTGTGTTCGCGCGCCAGATCCTCGACGGCGAGACAGAGGCCAAGGCGGACGCCACCGTCGAGGAGCTGGAGGCGCTCGTCGCCGAGAGCGAGCGGGCCAAGGACGTCTTCATCCGCTCCAACCTCCGCCTGGTGGTCGCCGTGGCGCGCCGCTACCCCCGCAGCGGCCTTCCCCTTCTCGACCTGATCCAGGAAGGCAACGCCGGCCTGGTGCGCGCGGTCGAGAAGTTCGACTACCGCAAGGGCTTCAAGTTCTCGACGTACGCCACCTGGTGGATCCGCCAGGCCATCACCCGCTCCATAGCCGACCAGTCGCGCACGATCCGCCTCCCCGTCCACCTGGTCGAGGAACTGGGCCGGATCCGGCGCGTGCAGCGCGAGTTCAACCGCAAGAACGGGCGGGACCCGGAGCCCGCGGAGATCGCCGCCGAACTGGACACGACCCCGGTGCGCGTGGTCGACGTCCTGGATTGGGCCCGCGACCCGGTCTCGCTGAACATGGCGGTGGACGACGAGGGCGAGACCCAGTTCGGCGACCTCCTGGAGGACACGTCGGCGGTGTCGCCGGAGCAGTCCGTGCTGACGCTCCTGCGCAGCGAGGAACTGGACGACCTGATCGGCCGCCTCGACCAGCGCACGGCCTCCATCATCAAGATGCGGTACGGCATCGTGGACGGCCGGGAGCGCACGCTGACGGAGGTCGGCAAGGAGCACGGGCTGACCCGCGAGCGGATCCGGCAGATCGAGAAGCACGCGCTGCTGGAACTGAAGAAACTGGCACGGGACACGGGCTTCGACGCGGTGGCCTGACTCCGCACATGACTGGCCGGATGCGCGGGGCGGCTGCTGTCGGCCGGCGGAGCCGCACGGCGATACGGCCTCGCGCCCCAATCCGGTACGCGGGGGCGCGTTCGGGTAGTCCGCGCGCCGGGAGGCGTACGACTGTTGAAGGTCGCGTGCGCGGGGTGGCGGAAGGCCGCGCGAAGACAGCGGTGCGAGGCTGCTTAAACCATCGGGTCCGGGGCACAAGACCTCAGGGCCCAGGAGTACGGGTTCCGGGCGGTGACGCCTCGGATCCCCCTGAGCCAAGTCCCGACGCAACCCCCCCCAGCGTCGGGACCTCCCAAGCCGGGCTTCGGCACCTACCCCCCCCAGGTGCCGGGGCCCGGCTTCATTTCTGCCCCGCTTCCGGTTCGTCCCTGCGCTGTGCCTGAAGGCGGGGCACCCCGTACCTGAACCCCGGGGTGGCCCGCCGAATGGCAGATTGTGCCACAGCGGCATAACCTGGCGTCCGTGTCCCACCCCAGTCTCTCCGGTTCCGCCGACTCTTCCGTCCCCTCCGGTTCACTCACCGAACGGCGCAAGTACGCGACCCGGACGGAGATCGCCCGGGTGGCGGCGCGGCTCTTCGTGACCCACGGGCTTCGGGCCACCCGCGCCGAGGACATCGCCCAGGCGGCCGGGGTCGCGCCGCGCACCTTCTACCGCTACTTCGCCACCAAGGAGGAGGCCGTCGGCCCCCTGTTCGGCGCGGGCACGGAGCGCTGGGCCCAGGCGGTGCGCGAGGCCCCGGCCGCGCTGTCGGTGCCGCAGGCCCTGGAGCACGGGGCACGTCATGTGCTGACGCCCGGCGCCGGAATGTCTCCGGGTGCCCTGGAGTGGGCCCGCACCCTGCTCCGGCTGGCCGAGGAGAGCCCCGCCCTGCTGCGGGTGTGGGCGGAACGGTGCCGGACGGCGGAGCGCGCGCTGGCGCAGGCGCTGGACTCCCGGGGCGCGGGGCCGGCCGGCTCACCCGAGGCGCGCTTCACCGCGGCCGTCGCCAGTGCCGCCGTACGCGTCGCCTTCGAGACCTGGTCGGCCGGGGACGCCCCGGCCGACGGCCCGACCGGCCCGGCGGCACTGGCGGTGCGCAACCTGGGGGCGCTGCGGGACTTTCCGTGGGGCGGCGCGAGTTCCTGAGAGCTGCCGGTGGGGCTGTTGGTCAGCTCCCCGCCGCCCGGGACAGGCGGGTCCCCAACTCCCGTACCCGCTCGACCTGGTCGGCCGGTTCCCGGACCGTGAAGCACGATCGTCAACGTCGCGATCCTGTCGATCCAGCGCGAGTCCGGCGCCACCTTCAGCCAGATCCAGTGGATCACGGCCGGCTACGCACTCGCCTTCGCCGCCGGCCTCGTCACCGGCGGACGGCTCGGTGACATCCACGGCCGCAAGCGGCTGTTCCTCGCCGGCATCGGCGGTTTCACCCTCGCCTCCGCCTTCCGCGGCTTCGCCGCGAGCCCGGAGATGCTGGTCGCCTCCCGCATCCTCCAGGGCGCCATGGCGGCGCTGATGGTGCCGCAGGTCCTGTCCATCGTCCACGCCACCTTCCCCGCGCACGAGCGCGGCAAGGTGTTCGGTCTCTTCGGAGCGATCGTGGGCCTGGGCGCGGTGACCGGTCCGGTGCTGGGCGCGCTGCTGACGGAATGGGACCTGTTCGGCCTCGGCTGGCGCCCCATCTTCCTGATCAACCTGCCGGTGGGCAGCCGGAGGGCAAGGCAGGAGAAGGCGCCGAGGGTGTGCGCGTCCCGGGTGTCGAGGTTGCATTCGCACAGGGTGAAGACCTGTAGCCTGTCGGATGACGTCCAGGGTCGTCCTGGCGCTGCTGCGCGGTCCGTGTTGTAGCAGCCCTCTGGGGTGACTATCCTGCGCGGACGCCCGTTCTGGGTGTGTTGGGCCACCTTGTTGAACCCTGGAAAGCGGCGGACGTCATGGCATCGAGGGAACAGATCACCTCTCCTGGGGCGGCAGCGTCGGAAGCGTTGCGGCCCAGCTGGCTTCCCGCGCTTTCCGGGCTCTCCCTGGAGGAGCTCGCCGCCCTCGACGGCGCGGAGTTCCAGGCATCAGTCGATCGTCTGAAGAGTCGCGTCAACAGGCCGCTCTCCACCGTCGCGGGCAGCTCCGGCAGCTAGGTGTGACGGGAACTCACAAGGCGTCCCAGGAGCGGCGCGTCGCCACTAGAGTGCACCGATGCGCCTTCACGAGTTGTCCGCCCCCGTCCTGCGGGCCCTGAATTCGACCACCGAGGACGAGGTCGCCGTCGCTGCGCTGCTGGATGCCGAACACAGTCGCCGGCTCCTCCTGGTGCGGGCGATCATGGACGCCTGTGCGGGCACCCCGGAGGCCGACGCGGTCGATGCGGAGGAGGCCTGGCGGCTTCTGGAGGCGGCGCAGAAGCTCGATGCGGCGGCCTTCCGCGCCATGCTGCTCGACCCGCAGGTGGGCCTGTGGGCGGCGACGTTGCTGCGCCGACTGTCCCGGACGGGCGAGCCGAGCGGGGCCGGGGCTGGGCCGGAGGGACCTCTGCGGGTAGAACTTGGTTTCCTGATGCAAATGGCGGCCGCCGTCTCCGTCACGGTCGGTGCGGACTTCGGTGCGCGCGTGCCGGTGCGGGACGGTCAGGTGTTCCTGCCGGGGCTGGGACGGGCGACCGTCGGCTCCGGCGAACCCTGGGACACCGCCGAGATGCGGGCGCTGGACGGGGTGGTGCGTGTCTCCTCCGGCGGTATGACAGTGACCCTGCCCAGCAATCCGGAATCGGACGCTCCGGGCTGGGAGGGGTTGCGCAGGCTTCGTACGGGCCGCGACGGAGTCTCCCTCACCCTCACGCTCGACGACCTCGGCCCCTATCTCGCGGTGCCCGGGCTGCCGACCGCCGGGCGGCTGACGGCGGACGCGTTCGCCGACTGGCAGCGGTGGTTCTCGGACATGTGGCCGCTGCTGGTCGACGACCACCGGGCCGGTGCCCGCGCGTTGTCGGCCGGGCTGCTGTCCGTCGTACCGCTGCCACGGGGAGAGCGGTTGCGGGCTCGGGCGGCATCGTCCAGTGACGCCTTCGGCTGCGTGCTGCTGTCCGAGCCGGACATGGACGCGGCGGATCTGCCGGAGCAGCTCGGGGTGGCCCTCGTACACGAGTTCCGCCATACCCTGCTCAACGGACTCATCTTCCTCATGCCGCTGTTCGAAGAGTGCGACGAACTGTTCCATGCTCCGTGGCGGGACGACCCACGTCCCCTCGGGGGGCTTGTACACGGGGCGTACGCCTTCTCGGGAGTCGCGCGCTACTGGCGCACACGCGGTACGAAGGGGCTTGAAGGGTTCGAGTTCGCGCTCTGGCGGGAAGCTGTCCGCGAGGTGCTCGGTACGCTGCACGGCCACCCCGCGCTGACGTTGCTGGGCCGGCAGCTGGTCGAGGCGCTCGCCGAGCAGACCGGGCCCTGGCAGGAGGACGCGGTGGGGGAGCACGAACAGCGCCTGGCGAGCCTCGCGGCCGGCCACCACCACGCCACCTGGCGTGCCCACCATCTGAACCCGCCGCCGGCCCATGTGGAGGCACTGGCCCTCGCCTGGGAGACGAACGCGCCCGTATGCCCGCCCGCCGGCACCGGGTTCACGTCCGACCTGCGCCCCGACCCGCTTGCCTGCCGGCTCGATGCGCTGGCGCTGCTGGCGCGCCTCAGCATCATCGACCCGGCGGAGTTCGAGCGGCTGCGCGGCGAGGAGGATCCCGCGCTCCGGGTGCCCGGCGTCGGCCCCGCCGACCTGGCGCTGGTGGGCGGCGACGCCGAAGCCGCGCTCGGGCTGTACGCCGACGAGCTGGCCGGCCCCGATGCCCGTCCCGCGGCCTGGGCCGGCCTGGGGCTGGCCCTGACCGAGACCGGTGCGCGGGCGGCTGGGGCAGCCCTGGTGCGAAACCCCGAAGTGGCGCGGGCCGTCAGCCGGTCGCTGCCCACCCCGCCCGACCCGGTGGCGCTTGCCCACTGGCTGGCCGGCTGACGGGCACAGCCACCCTGCCCTGCGCCGCTCTCTCGCTCACAGCGGCATCGGATCGATGTCGCAGTCCGCCCGGTGTTCCCAGTCGGCGGCCTGGGCCACCGCCGGGTGGCCGCTGCCCAGTCTGCGGGCGAGGCGTTCCTGTGTGTCGCTGTGCACGACGTCCGCCTCCTCGGTGCGGCGCAGGGCGCGCAGGTCCATCGCGAGGTTCGCGGCGCAGGCCAGGGACGACGGGTGGTCCTCGTCGAAGACCTCGCCGGAGCGGCGGAGGGTCTCGGTGTCGAGGCCGAGTGCGGTGCCCGGGTCGCCGAGGGCGTAGTGGTCGCTGGCCAGGTTGGTGCGGCAGACCAGAGTGGACGGGTGGTTCTCGCCGAGCGTCTCGGTGAACTCCCGCAGCACCTGGGTGTTGATGTACTGCGAGGCAGCCGCGTCGCCCAGCAGCCGGTAGGTGATCGCCAGGTTCACGGCCGCCGACAGGGCGTGCGGATGATGCTTGCCGTACGTCTTCTCGTACTGCCGGCAGATGTCGGTACCCAGCCGCAACGCCTCCTGGAGTTTGCCGCTGTGTCGCTGATGGACAGTCAACTCTAGTGTGGCGGCCATGGATTCGGGGTTGTGGTGGCCGTAACGGCGGACCAGTTCGGCGCGGGCCTGTTCAGCGGTGGCGGACGCCTCCGCGTGCTCACCGGCCTTGCGCAGGGCGACCGCGAGGTGACGGAAGCAGGAGAGGGTGAGCGGGTTGTCGTTGCGGAGTGCGGTGGTCGCCTGCTCGACGATCTCCCGGTGGTACGTCAACGCGGTCGCGTAATCACCGCGTTCACGTGTGTCGAGGATCAGGCCGAGCCAGGTGCGCAGCGAGTTCACATGGTCCTGGCCGAGGATCTCGGTCCAGCCGCGCCAGGTCTGCGTGTCCAGGTCGTGAGCACGGGCGAAGTCGCCGACCAGGCGCAGACTCACGCCGAGGTTGTGCGCCGCCCGCAGGGTCTCCGGGTCGTCGGGGCCCAGCAGCCGCTGGTACTGCTGGTGCACGGACTCGGACAAGTCGAGGGCCTCGCTGAACGCGCCGCGCACCCGGTGGTCGATGGCGACGTTGCCGAGCGCGTCGATGGTGTCCTGCGCCTCGGACCCCATCAGCCGCCGATAGGCGTCCAGCACGGCGGAGTTGAGTACGGCGGCCTCTGGGTAGCTGCCCATGCTGAAGAGCAGGAACCCCAGCCATTTCGCGATCTGCAGGGTTTGTTGGTGCTCCTCGCCCAGCTCACGCGACCATGCGTTGTGCGCGGTGCGGGCCAGCTCCAGACAGGAGTCGTAGTCGCCCCAGCGCAGCAGCGCGATGACCTCGTTCACGACGAGGTTGCGCACCCAGCTCTCGTCGGACTGGACCGCGTTGGAGACCACCACATGCGGATAGAGCGAGCCGTAGCGTTCCCATCGTTCCGCGCTGTCGGGGTCGTTCGGGTCACTCGCCGCCAGCAGCAGGTGGGCGCCGCGCCGCATCAGCGTCCGGTCGTCGTCGGTCATCCGGAACAGCAGCGCCGCCTGCACCAGCCGGTGCATCTGCAGGGAGTTGTTGCGGTGGTTGAAGCGGGCCAGTGAGTAGCGGCCGATCTCCCGGATCACCTGACCGAGCCGGATCGGGTCCTCCAGCGCCGAATCCAGTTCGGGGGCGATGGAGCCGCGCGGCATACGGGCGAACAGGGTGCGCGCGATCGGTTCGGGAGCGTAGAAGGAGCAGACCTGGAGCAGTTGGTACGCGGCGGGGTTCTTGGTCTCCAGCTGGTCGAGGGAGATGTTCCAGGCCGCGATCACCGGGTGCTGGGTGTCCATCGGCGCGGTGCCGCGCAACAGGTCGACGCGTTTCTCGTCGAGAAGCCGCAGATACTCGTCGACGAGCATGCCGGTCTCGGCGTGCCAGGCCGCCGCCTGCTCGATGGCGAGCGGCAGGTCGCCCAGAGCCTCGGCGAGCCGGTCGGCGTCCGCGTCACTGATCTCCGGTCCGCGCACGCGCAGCAGCTGCTTGCTCTCCTCGCGTGTGAAGACATCGACCTCCAAGGGCCGGGCGATGCTGGCCCACTGAGGGTTGCGGGAGGTGATGAGGATGTTGCCCGGTCCGCCGGCCGGGAAGAACTGCCGTACGGTTTCCGGGCTTTCGGCGTTGTCGAAGACCAACAGCCAGTTCGTGTACGGCACTCCGATCCGGAGCGTCTCCAGGACGGCGGCCACGGTCGAGGAGGAGTCGCTGCTGGGCGGCAGGCCGAGCCGCGGGGCGAGTTCCACCAGCGACAGGGAGATCTGCGTGGTGCGCTCGGCGGAGATCCACCACACGACGTCGTACTCGGCCATCCGGCGGTACAGGTACTCCACGGCCAGCAGGCTCTTGCCGACCCCGCCCATCCCGTGCAGGGCGTGGGGCAGAACGGCGGTCGCCTTCTCCCGCAGGAGTCGTTGATGCAGTTCCTCCAGGAGTTCCTCGCGGCCGGTGAAGTTCGGGTTCCGGGGAGGGATGTTTCCCCAGACCGTGGGAGTGTTTCTGGTGCGTTCGTTGCCCACGGTGCCCGCCGGGGCCTGTTGTGGCATCGCCGGCCTCCTGTTCCTCAGAGTCGTCGGGCGGTCGGTGTCGCCGGGGAGGAGGGCGACGGCTCGGGTGGGTGCGGTGCTGCCCACGCGTGGTGCGGGTTTCTCGTGCTTGTTCCGGTAGGCGGCGACCGCGGTGTCGACCTCTCGGGCCGGCTTCAGAAACGGTCCGGACAAGGCGTGGAGGACGGCGCTCTCCGCCACGAGCCAGGGCCCGGACTCCTCGTCGACCGGCGGGAGTTCGTCCACGGCGGCCCCGCGCAGCAACCGGGGCAGTCGCCACAAGTGTTCCCCGCTGGAACCCAGGCGATCCCCCACGGCCTCGACGGCTCGCACCAGGTCGGTGCGCCGTCCGGCGGCGAGCAGTTCCTCGCGTACGCCAGGTGCGAAGGTGAACGCCGTGTGGAAGCCGCTCGCCGGGCGGACCAGGCCGTGCACCAGCAACTGGGCGAAGTCGGCGTGTGAACCGTCCGGCAGCAGGGCGTCCCGCACCCGGCACACCAGCGGCGGGGTGAGCGGGACGGCGGCGAGCACGGTGGCCAGGGTGAACACGTTCGGCGCCACGGTGGACCGGAAGCGTGCCACCAGAGCCGCGGCGTCGGGCGCCGGTCCGGTCCCGCCGCTTTTCCCGGGCACCTGCGCGCGGGGGAAGAGCACGGTGAGCGGATGCCACTCGGGAGGCGTCGCCCCGAGCAGCCCGGACCAGGCGTCCAGCCAGCGGGGGGACAGTTCGAGCACCGGTACCGGTATGTCGGGACGGCGGCCGGCCGGCAGGTCGTGGATGTCGGGTCCCAGCCCACGGGCCTGCCAGCGAAGCCGGTGGTTCGGTGCGCCCGGAGCGGGGGAGCGCAGCAGCACCTGCCAGCTGCGCAGCCCAGTGGCGGGCCACACCGGATGCGGCAGCAGATGGAGCAGGGCGACCGGACCGGCCTGGCCCCAGCGACGCAGCAGTGGTTCCACACCGTGGCCGTGCCACCGCGGGCCCGCACCGTCCGTCAGGAGCAGGGTCAGCCGGCCGCTCGCGCCGCGCCGGGGCAGCGTCGCCGGGTCGCTGTCGCGGGCGTACGGCAGATGGTGCGCGGTGACCCGGCCGAAGGCGCGCGAGCGGTGCAGGTCCCGGGCGAAGGCGTGGACCGTCCGGACCCAGATGCCCATCGTGGGGCCCGAGTCCGCCACCACCGCCACGTCCCAGCCGGCCGGCCTCCGCGCCCGGTCCCGTCCCGGGCGCGCCGGGGCGGGACCCAGGGCCGCGCCTGCCCGGCGCAGCGCACTCGGCAGCTCCGCGGGCAGAGCGGACGGGAAGACGGTCATGGCGTCTCCGTGGCGGTCCACTGCCAGACCGTGTCGACGGCCGTCTGCCAGCCCAGGTCCTCGGCGAGCGGCGTCAGCGCGCCCTGCGCCGCGAGATGAAGACAGTCGAGCAGCCGCCGTACGGCAGGGCCCTCGCTGCCCTCGGCCCGGTCCAGAAACGCGTCCAGTACGTCCTGCTCCAGGCCGTCGGGGAAGCGCGCCTCGGCGATGGACCGCAGGGTCTGCCTGGTGGGTACGGACAGTGGCAGTGACACGCACAGGCCGGCGAGGTCTGCGGGCAGGTCGCGTTCGCCGCTGCTCGTGACGACCACGACAGGGAATGTGTGGCACCGCACGACCTGGCCGCGCACCGGCACGGTGGTGTCCGGGTCGTCGTCGGTCGCCACCCGGGTGAGTCCGGCGGGCACGGTGAAACCGCCCGCCTCGAAGACCGTGCACACATCGTCAGCCAGGGTGATCTCGGCCCGGTCCAGCCGGTCGATCAGCAGCACACGGGGCCTTCGGTACGGCAGGAAGGCGGTGCCCAGCGGACCGAGCCGGCCCTCACCGGCGTACAGACCGTCCTGGAGGGTGCTCAGGCTGGTGATCCGCCAGTGCAGCACCCTGCCGAGCCCCAGTTCGCGGCCGATGCGATGGGCGACGGCCGACTTGCCGGTGCCGGGAGCGCCGGTGACGAGCAGCGGGCGGCCCAGCGACAGAGCGGCGTTGACGCGGGCGACCTCGTCCGGCGCGGTGGAGAAGGGTTTCGCACCGTCTCCGAGCGCGACCGGGGCGTACGGATCGTCGGGCGGCGGGGGCAGGTCCGGGCCGCCGTCGAAGAGTCGCCAGGGCGGCGGTCCGGGCCAGGCTCCGGCACCGGCACCGGTGCCGGGCCGGCCGGTACCCCGGTAGATTCCCCATGGCTCGCTGGTCGGCGGCATGAGTGGTGTCCTCTCGGCGCTGGGTGCAAAGCTTCCTGACGCGTGGCGGTGGCTCTGGTGCTGTTCGTCGGCCGGGGGCCCTTCAGAGGGACGTTTGTCGTGTGCTTCGCAGGTCAGGGGCCGACTGTCGACGGCCAGGGCAGGCCGGGGACGACGGGCCTGCGCCGCGGGTTGTCCCACAGAACCGTCAGATGGCGGCCCATGTGGTCCGCGGGTTCGTCGTCGGGGTGCTGTTGTGCGGCCTCGCGCCGGTAGGCGGCGACCTTCGCCGGGAACCGTCTCAGGCCGTCGGCGAGCAGCCCGTCGAGAACCTCGTGGAACTCGCTGGTGGACCAGCCCGCGCGATGCCAGATCACCACCGGCAGCCCCTTGCGCAGCGCCGCCTGCAGCTCCCGGTGGCCGTGTCCGCGGTCGGGCAGCGGTGGTTCGCTCAGGACCATGGCGACCAGACGCTCGTTGTCGAGTCGCTCGTCCAGTTCGGGCAACGGGTCGTCGTGCTCGTGGACCTGCCGCACGTACACGGACCGCGACGGGTGGTCGTCGGCCCCGAGCTGCTTCCAGCGGTCCCACCAGAACTGGTGCCAGGCGCTGTTCTGCAGCCGGTCCAGGCTGCGGACGACCACGGGATGGTCTGCGGCCAGCGGTACCTGCGGCACCTCACCGAGATCCCTCGGCCACCAGTCCACGGGCAGGTTGAGCAGCTCGAAGGGCAGGACGAACTCCAGACGCAGCGGCTGCGTCGCCTTGCCGTCGCGCGCCTGCTCGACTGGCTTGAACCGCTTTGCCTGGCGCACGATCGTGCTCACCACGCCCTCCAGCCGGTCGATCGGCACCTGGAGCAGCGCCTCGCCCGGTTCCAGATGCTGCGCGTGCGCCCCGGAACGCCCGGGTTCCTCCCGCGCGTCGGACAGAAAGGAGTGGGAGACGGTGTAGAGCTCGCTGTCCAGCGGGTCCGGCGCGATATGGATCGCCAGGTACTTGCGCCGGCGCGGGACGGGCGCCGGCGGCGACTGCTGGTTCCTGGCCCGCTCGGCGTCCAGCTGCTCCGCCACGTCGAGCCCGATACTCTGCGCCACCTTCCGGTTCTGGGCCAGCAGTTCGTCCTTCACGGCGGAACCCAGGTGCTCGGCACACAGATCGAGATGGAGCATCCACGGCGGCAACTGCCCCCGGGCGGTGTTGTGGCCGGCCAGACGGAGAAAGTCGTGCCAGGGATTCTCGGTGTGCGCGGCGGGCGCGGTCAGCCGCTGGTCGGTGGCCGCCCAGATCAGGGCACAGCGCATTCGGTACGGCAGCCGCAGTGCCCCGAGGGCGCCGCCGAGGAACTTCCAGGACTCCACGAGCCACGGCAGCCCGTCCAGCGAGGTGACCGCGGTCCACTCGTCGGCGAGCCGCAGCAGCAGCCGCGCCTGGGGGCAGCCGGGGTCGATGGCCTCCATCGCCTCCGCCAGCACGGACGGCCCGCGCGCCTCCCGGGAGCAGAACCGGAACATCCCGAGGAACTGCAGCGCGGCGGTGTCCTGCTCCCGCAGCAGGAGCGGGTGGCCCACCGCATCGCTCACCAGCGAGCCGAACCGGGCCCGTTCCTCCTGGGCGCCGAGCGCGCGCGCCCCGATCAGCCCGGCCGCCGTCCTGGCGCCGATCCGGAGGCGCAGACGTGCGGCGGAGTCCTGTATGTGTGCCGCTGGCCGGTCGCGGCCCTCGCCGCTCGCCTGGGTCAACGCGGGTCGTCCGAGCCGGGGAAGGGCGGCGGGTCGGTGGGCTTGCTGCGACCGTCGCGTGCGCCGCCGATGCCCGTCAGCAGGCGTCTGCGTACGGCGGCGCCGTCCGAGCAGTTCGTCAGGTCGATGTGGACGACCCCGGCCAGCAGGCCCTCCGGTGAGCAGGGCTCCACCATGACGGGCACCAGGTTGCGCGTCAGCCCCGTCGGATCCTTGCCCTGGGCGGCCTGCCACTCCTGCTGCCCGTACACCGACCGCATGTAGGCCGGGGACAGCACGGCGATGGTGCGCTCGCACCGGGTCACACCGCTCTCCATGCCGAACTGCCAGTTGCTGCCCGGAACGAAGTCCCACTCCTGGACCAGCACGCTGTAACCCGCGTCCTCCAGCTGCCAGGAGATCCAGGCCGCCCATCTGCGGTCGGCACCGGTGTAGGAGACGAAGAAGTCCCGGCGGCCGTCGGAGTGCTGCCCGTTCTGGCCCGCTGTCCCCTCGGCGGCGGGCTTGGAGACCGCGGACGACGAGAAATCCGGGCCGGACGCGGACGCGGACGGTGCCGGTGCCGGGGTCTGCCGGGTCTGCGCGATCCGCTCCCGCACCAGCTCCCCGAGCGAGCCGGATAGCCAGCTGTCGTCGCCCTCGATGCGGGACACCGCGTTCGACAGTGCTGCCAGTCCTCCCACCCTGGCGTCGCAGAAACGGACGAGTTCCAGGAACTCGCCCATGGGTGTTGGCTGCTCCTCCGTCTCGATCTCCAGGCCGAGCTCCTCGCCGATCAGTTCCACCAGCAGGGCCCTGGTCAGCCGGTCGCCGAGTACGGGCGAGCTCAGCAGTAACTGGACCACGTTCATCGGCCAGCCGCGGTCCCGGTCCGGCCGGGCGCGGAGTTTCGGGTCGTCCTTGTCCACAACACCCCCCGAAAAGCTGTGTCCACATCCCAGGATACGGACACCGTGACGCTCCGTCAGGGCTTCGGCGGGAGCTTTCCACTGAAGCGTGCGATGCCCGTTCGTGCCCATCACGTGCCCGAACCTGTTTACTTTCCGGAAATCCGGGCGTAGCCTCCGAATGAATCCACAAGTTCGGGCATGAGTGAGCGTTCAGCAGGCGTCGAGCGGACATCGGTCGGAGGTAAACAGACATGTACGCACCGGAGCGGCAGCAGGAAATCCTGCGGCTTGCCCGTGCCGGCGGGCGGGTGGACGTGCTGTCTCTCGCCGAGCAGTTCCAGGTCACCGCGGAGACCATCCGGCGGGACCTGAAGGCTCTGGACCGCGCGGGCCTTCTGCGGCGTGTGCACGGCGGGGCCATACCGGCCGGTCGCCTCGACTTCGAGCCGGATCTCACCGAGCGCGAGTCGACCTCCTCCGACGAGAAGGACCGCATCGCCAAGGCCGCCCTCGCCGAGTTGCCCACCGAGGGCACCCTCATCCTCGACGCCGGCTCCACGGTCGCGCGTCTCGCCGCCGCCATCCCGCCGGAGGCGACGCTCACCGTCGTCACGCACAGCCTCCCGATCGCGGCCCGCCTCGCCGACCACCCCGGCATCCAGCTGCACCTCGTCGGAGGACGCGTCCGGCACCGTACGCGCGCCGCCGTGGACGGCTGGGCGCTGCGGGCGTACGGCGAGATCCGCGCCGACGTCGTGTTCGTGGCCGCCAACGGGTTCTCCGCCGAGTACGGGCTGACCACCCCCGACCTCGCCGAGGCCGCCGTGAAGCGGGCCGCCGTGGAAGCCGCCCGCCGAGTGGTGCTTCTCGCAGACTCGTCGAAACATGGCCAGGAGCACTTCGCCCGCTTCGGGGACATGGGCGACGTGGACCTGCTGATCTCCGACGGCGGGCTGAGCCCCGAGGATGCCACCGATATCGAGCGCGGCGGAACGGAGGTGGTGCGCGCATGATTCTCACCGTCACTCCCAACCCGTCCCTCGACCGTACGTACGAGATCCCGTCGCTCGACCGCGGCGAGGTCATCCGGGCCACCGGCGAGCGGATGGACCCGGGCGGCAAGGGCGTCAACGTCTCGCGGGCAGTCGCCGCCGCCGGTCGGCGCACCGTGGCCGTGCTGCCGCTGGGCGGTGCGCCCGGAGCGCTCGTCGCCGACCTGCTCGACGCCCAGGGCATCGAGGTCGCGCCGGTACCGGTCGCGGGCGCCACCCGGTCCAACATCGCCCTCGCCGAATCCGACGGCGTCCTGACGAAGATCAACGCACCCGGCCCCGAACTCTCCGCCGCCGAGCAGGAGTTGCTGCTGGAGACCGTGCGCCGGCAGTCGGCCGACGCCGACTGGATCGCCTGCTGCGGCAGCCTGCCGCGCGGCCTCGGCCCCTCCTGGTACGCCGACCTCGTCGCCCGTACGCACGCGGCGGGCGCCCGGATCGCCCTCGACACCTCGGGGCCGGCCCTGCTGGCGGCCCTGCGCGAGCGGCCCGACGTCGTCAAGCCGAACGCCGAGGAGCTCGCCGAAGCCGTCGGCCGCCCCCTCGCCACCATCGGCGACGCCGTCAAGGCCGCCGAGGAACTGCGCGAACTCGGCGCGGGCGCCGTCCTCGCCAGCCTCGGCGCCGACGGACAGCTGCTCGTCAACGGCTCCGGCACCTGGTTCGCCAGCGCGCGCGTCGACACCGTACGCAGCAATGTGGGCGCCGGTGACTCCTCGCTCGCCGGATTCCTGATCGCCGGCGGCAGCGGCCCCGAGGCACTCGCCTCCGCCGTCGCACACGGCGCCGCCGCAGTCCAGTTGCCCGGCAGTGTGATGCCGACGCCCGCCGACCTCGACCCGTCCGCCGTGACGGTGACGAGCGA